>JAZFUS010000261.1:0-2188 GCA_036447315.1 Dehalococcoidia bacterium | reverse complement strand
TGAAGCCGGGCATTTCATCTTTGCGATCCTTGGCGATAGCATGGGCCTTTACGGCGGAACATTGGGACAGCTGCTGCCTCCATTGGCCGCCGCGGTTTACTTCTGGAGACAGAGATCAATGACCTCCGGTTCGGTGGCGCTACTCTGGTTTTTCATGAATTTCTTTGACATTGCGGAGTACATAGCGTCATCCCGGAGAGAAGGCCCAAAAGTGTATGGTGTGTTGGGCTGGGGTTACCATGACTGGTGGGCCATACTTTCCCGTTGGGGGCTATTGCGTCACGACACGACTGTAGCCTCCATAGTGAGGGCAATGGGATGGGCCGGCCTGCTGGCGACGCTGGTATTTATGACCCTTCTGTGGTGGGGGAGCAGAAAGTACCATGCGAGGCCATAGACCCCTGCGTCCCGCTGCCGGTTACTTTCCTCTCTTCTCCTTGAGGGCCCAGTAGAGTTTTTCGGCGGTTATGGGCAGTTCCCTGATTCTGACCCCCACCGCGTTGTAGATAGCGTTAGCCACGGCGGGGGCTACGCCCACCAGGCCGGGCTCCCCCACCCCCTTGGCTCCAAAGGGCCCGCCCTCATCGGCCTCTTCAACTATGATCGCTTCGATATCGGGCACATCCAGCATGGTCGGAATCCTGTAGTCGAGGAAGGAGGGATTGAGCACCCTGCCATCCTGATAGCGAATCTCCTCATAGAGGGCGTACCCCAGCCCCATAGCGAAACCGCCTTGAATCTGGCCTTCAACACCCATGGGGTTTACCGCCCGGCCGACATCGTGGGCGGCGGCGATTTTTAAAACCGTCACCTGTCCCGTGGCGGGATCGACCTCTACCTCCACCGCGTGAGAGCCAAAGACGAACCCTCCCCGGCGGCGAAGGACCGCTCCCGTGAGCTTGCATACCTCGGGGTCAAAGCCCGGTCCCTCCATGCCAAACGAGGCCACTCCCATTATCGGGCCGCCCTTTCTCCAGTGGGCCTTTGTAGCTATTTCCTGGAGGGATATCCTTCTCCCGGACGGCCCCGGCACAATGACATGTCTGTCTTCTATCTCCAGGAGATGGGGGGCGGCGTCGAGTTCCTCGGCCGCCAGCTCAAAAATCTTGGCTTTGACATCGATGGCGGCCAGCCTGGCGGCATTGCCCACCACGTAAGTGGTCCGGCTGGCCACGGTGGCCCAATTATAGGGAGAGGTATCGGTATCGGGCGTGGACACCGCCACATCCTCCAGGGGCAGCCCCATGGTCTCGGCCACAATCTGGCACAGGACCGTATCCGACCCCTGTCCGATATCGGAGGCGCCGGTCGAGAGCACCAGGGTGCCGTCCTGCTGCATCTTCACCACGGCCTGAGTGAAGAGGTTGGCGGAGGTGTGCCACAGGGAGGCCAGACCCTGCCCCCGGTTTTCCCGCGGCTTGTCGCTTTTCCAGCCTATCCCCCGGGCGGACTTGCTCAGGCACTCTTTGAGGCCGACACTGTTCACAACTTGCCCGATTACTAAGGAATCCCCCCCCTCCAGGGCGTTTTTCAGCCTTAGCTCCAGGGGGTCGATTCCCAGCTTTTCAGCGATCATATCCATCATGGACTCGAAGGCATAGGCCTGCTGGGGATTGCCGAATCCCCGGAAAGCCCCACAGAGGGCGTGGTTGGTATAGACCGCATATCCATCGATCTTTACATGGGGTATCCGGTAGGGCTGAGAAGCATAGAAAGTCCCCACGCTGGCCACCATCGGTCCGTCATCGGCGAAGGCCCCGGTATCGTAAACCAGCCTGGCTTCGATGGCGGCCAGGGTCCCGTCTTTCCTGGCCCCGACCTTGAAGTCGACCACGGCGGGGTGCCGGGGCTTGGCGGCGATAAACTCCTCTTCCCTGGTCAGGATGAGCTTCACCGGTCCCCGGGTTTTTTGGGCCAGGGCCACGGCGATGGGCTCGACCAGGGTCTCGACCTTGCCACCGAAGCCGCCCCCCAGACAGGTCACGATGACCCTGACCTTGGTCAGGGGGAGCCCGAAGGCGTCGGCGATTCGCCCCTGGGCCATGAACACCGACTGAGTGGGGGACCAAACGGTCACCTTTCCCGTGGCGCTCACATCGGCTATCACCCCATGGGGTTCCAGATAGGCCTGATGGACCATGGGTGTTCGGAAGCTATCCTCCAGGACCAGGTCCGCCTCTCGAAAGCC
>JAZFUS010000260.1:0-11407 GCA_036447315.1 Dehalococcoidia bacterium | reverse complement strand
GCCTGGGACAGGAATCTTCGCACCTGGTCCAGGCCGTCCTCGCCCCCGGCCAGGGCCCCCCTGGGCTCGAAGGCACCAACCTCCCGGCTCAAGCAGTCCAGCTCCCGGCGGGGAACATAGGGCAGATTGGCCACTATCAGGTGGCAGGGATGGGGCAGGGGCTCGAGCATGTCCCCCCGCAGGAGGTGTACCCGGTCCTCCACGCCATGCCGCCGGCAATTGAGGGCAGCCACCTCCAGGGCCCCGGGCGAGATATCGGTGGCGAAGATGGTGGCCCCGGGCAGATTGACGGCCAGGCTGATGGCTATGGCGCCGCTGCCGGTGCCGATGTCGGCCACAAGAAGGGGCCCCCCCGGATGTAATCCCGCTGCCATTCTGAAGGCCTCCTCCACCAGCAGCTCGGTCTCCGGACGGGGGATGAGGACCCGGGTATCGACATAGAGATCGAGGCCGAAGAACTCCCGGTGTTTTCGGATGTAGGCATTGGGTTCTCCTCGCCCCCGGCGGCGGATGAGGCGCCAGTAGCGGGGCTCGAGTCCGGGGGCCGGCCGCTCCCTGAGTTGGGTATAGAGCTCGGCCCGGCTCCACCCCAGGAGGTGACAGAGGAGGCTCTGGGCCTCGAAAACGGCGTCCTCCACGCCCCGGGAGGCCAGGAACCCGCCCGCCCGGTGAAGGAGCCCGTCCCAGCCCGGCTGGGGCGGGGCCCCTGCCCCCGACGCCGGGGGGGGTGGACAGAAACCGGAGGAGATCATACCGGCTCCGCCTCCAGCCGCTGGGCCTGGTCGGCGGCGGCCAGGGCGCTGAGCAGCTCTTCGATCTCACCATCGAGGATTTTGGGCAGGTTGTGCAGCGTCTGGCCGGTGCGGTGGTCGGTGAGCCGGTCCTGGGGGAAATTATAGGTGCGGATCTTCTCCGCCCTCTCCCCACTCCCCACCTGGGACCGCCGGTCCTGGCTCACCTTTTCCCGCTGCTTCTGCTCCTCCCGGTCCCGGAGACGGGCCCGGAGCACGCCCATGGCCTTGGTGCGGTTGCGGAGCTGGGACCTCTCGTCCTGGCAGACGGCCACCATTCCGGTGGGCAGGTGGGTGATGCGCACCGCCGTGGCCACCTTGTTTACATTCTGCCCGCCGGCCCCCCCGCTGTGAAAGATGTCCACCTTGAGCTCGCCCGGGTCGATATCGACCTCCACATCTTCAACCTGGGGGAGGATGGCCACGGTGGCCGTGGAGGTATGGACGCGCCCCGAGGCCTCGGTCAGGGGCACCCGCTGCACCCGGTGCACCCCCCGCTCATATTTGAGCCGGCCGAAGACCCCGCGGCCATTGACCTCAAAGATAACCTCCCGCAGTCCACCGATGCCGCTTTCACCGGCATCTATGATCTCCATCTGCCAGCCCTGGCCCTGGGCGTACCGGCTGTACATGCGGAAGAGATCGGCAGCGAACAGCGCCGCTTCCCCCCCGCCGGTCCCGGCCCGGATCTCCACGATGACATCCCGGGCGTCGTCGGGGTCCTGGGATACCAGGGCCTCTTTTAGCTCCGAGAGGAGTTTTTCCTGCCGGGTGCTCAAGCCCTCTATCTCCTCCTTCACCATGGCGGTCATATCGGAATCCAGGCCGTCATCCATCAGGGACCTGGTCTCCTCCAGGTTCCCGGTCACGGCCCGGTACTCCCGATATTTGGTCACCACATCTTCCAGGGTGGCCCGTTCCCGGGCGATACTCGCCGCCCTGTTCGGGGCGGTGGCCACCTCGGGCTGGGCCAGGAGGAGGGTCAACTCTTCAAAGCGCTTTTCCATCGATCCCAGTCTATCCTGCATGATATCCTTATAAAGGGGTGGGTTACGGAGTCCCAAGGAATTATAGCATATACCCGTTTTGCCTGGAAAGGTCGGCCGCAGATAAGGAATGCAGGGGGACTCCCCCTGCCGTCCCTACTTGTACCCTGGGCTTGACCTGGGTACAATAGGATGGATGGTTTGGTGGCTACTGTATGGATCACGGTCATGAGCTAATACCGGCGGCTGACGGGGGAAGCCGGATCACCCGGCGGCTCCGTTTGGCCGTCATCATCAGTGGGTGCATCCTCGTGGGAGAGGCGTTTGGGGGCTACTATGCCAACAGCTTGGCCCTCCTCAGCGATGCCGGGCACGTATTCACCGATTTCCTGGCCCTGCTTCTGGCCTGGTTTGCCGCCCGGCAGGCGGAGAGGCCGGCCACCGCCCAAATGACCTACGGATATCACCGTCTGGGCATTATCACTGCCGTGGCCAATTCCCTGAGCCTGATAGCCATCTCCGGGGCCATATTTTACGAGGCCTTTCAGCGCTGGAATAACCCCGAGCCCGTAAACAGCCTGCTGATGATCTCGGTGGCGGTGGTAGGGCTTGTGGCCAACCTGGTGGTGGTCTCCTGGCTCCGTACCGACGCCCGGGAGAATCTTAACGTGCGGGGCGCTTTCTGGCACGCCTGGGGAGATGCCCTCTCCTCCATAGGCGTGGTCCTGGCCGGGGTGGCCATGTATTTTACCGGAAGCTTCTGGTTGGACCCGGCCGTGAGCGTGGTGGTGGCCGTCATTATCCTGGTGGGGGCGGGGCGGCTCTTCAGGGACGGGTTTAATGTGCTCATGGAGGCACCTCCCCGGGGAATGGTCATGGAGGAGGTCGCCCAGGCCATAAGCCAGGTCAAGGGGGTCAAGGGGGTGCATGACCTTCATGTGTGGAGCATTGCCTCGGGTTTCAACGCCCTGAGCTGCCATATCTGTATGGATGACCTGCGCATGAGTGAGGGGACGCGGATCATGGCGGGTATAAAGGAGACCCTGGAAAGACGATTCCGCATCGGCCATAGCAACCTGCAGATGGAGTGTCCCGGCTGCGGAAGCGAGGACCTGTTTTGTACCGGGGGATTTTGCCCGGTGCCCGCGGCCAATGACCAGCATTCCCATTAGGGTTTAAATTCGGGGAATCGATGGGGCGGTGCGGAGCGAATCACAACTTGGATAACGAAGAGGGGAGACATGACTTACCGGCAGGATGATAAGGGAGGAATGAAAAACCTGCGCACCAAGGAGGCTATTGCCCTGGCCATGCAGAGTCGGTGGCAGGAGGCGGTAGAGGCCAACAGGAGCCTTATAGAGGGCTTTCCCACCGATGCTGATGCCTACAACCGCCTGGGCAGGGCCTTTATGGAGCTGGGGGAATATGCTCAGGCCCGGGGGGCCTACGGCCGGGCCCAGGAGCTCGATCCCAAAAACGTTATTGCCTTAAAAAACCTGGGCCGTCTCTCCTCCATGAAGGGGGGAGACCCGCCGGTCCAGGGGGACCACCCCCGGGTGGTGCCGGACCTTTTCATCGAGGAGACGGGCAGGGCCGGGGTGGTTAACCTGGATGCGCTGGCCCCCCCGGAGGTCCTGGGCAGGGTGGGGGTGGGGAGTGAGGTGTCCCTCAGGGTCGATGGGCAAACGCTGGTGGTGGACGATGGCAGAGGGGCCTATCTGGGGCAGGTGGAGCCCCGCCATGCCCTGCGTCTGGTCAAGTTGATAGAGGAGGGGAACCGGTATACCGTGGCTATAGCCGGCCTGAGCGACCAGGGGGTCAAGGTGTTAATCAAGGAGGTCTTCCAGGACCCCAGCCAGGCCGGCCGGCTTTCCTTCCCGTTGAAGGAAATGGAGGCTTTTCGGCCCTATATTGGCGATTCCATGATCAAGCGAGATCTGGATGAAGATGATGAGGAGGAGGCCCCGGTGGCGGTGGAACCTGAGTTCCCAGCGGACCTGGATGAGGAAGCAGCGGCGGGAAAGGGGGGCTCCGGGGAAGGGGCGGAGAAGGGTCAGGAGGGTGAGGATGGTGAGGAGGGTGAAGAGGGACCGGTTCTTTAGGTGGACCGTAAAAGCCCCGTGGTTGAGGCCAGGAATCTGGTCAAGAGATACGGCGACTTTCTGGCTGTAGATAACATCGACTTCTCGGTGGACCAGGGGGAATGTTTTGGCTTTCTGGGACCCAATGGGGCCGGCAAGACCAGCACCCTCCGGATGATCGGATGTGTTTCGCCGTTGAGCGGTGGGGAGCTCCTGGTGGGGGGTATGAGTGTCACCGGGGACGTCCGGGCCATCAAAGCCATGCTGGGGGTGGTGCCCCAGACGGAGAATCTGGACCCCGACCTGACGGTGTGGCAGAACCTCATGGTCTATGCCCGTTACTTTGATACCCCCCGGAAGCTGGCTCTGGAGCGGGCCGAGGAGGCCCTGGAGTTTATGCAGCTTCAGGACAGGAAGGGCAGCCCCATCGGCATTCTCTCCGATGGAATGAAGCGGCGTCTCCTCATCGCCCGGGCCCTGATCAACCAACCCCGGGTCGTCATCCTGGATGAGCCCACCACCGGTCTCGATCCCCAGGCCCGCCATCTGGTGTGGCAGAAGCTGGACAATCTCCGCTCCCAGGGCACCTCCCTGCTTCTTTCCACCCACTATATGGAGGAGGCGACCAGGCTCTGCGACCGGGTGGTGATAATTTTTAGGGGCAAGATCATTGCCCGCGGCCGGCCCGGGGACCTGGTGGCCCGCTATGCGGGAGAGGAGGTCCTGGAGCTGCGCCTGGGCCCCGGCGAGAAGCCGGGCCTGGCGGCGAAGATCAAGGACCTGGGGGTCGCTTCGGTGGAGGTGGGCGATACCCTGTACCTGTTCGGCGGGGGCGGGGAAGCCCTCCGCGGCCGCCTGGGGGTGGATGCCGCGCGGGCGGTCCTGCGGCCGTCCACCCTGGAGGATGTCTTCCTTCTGCTGACAGGCAGGGGGCTGGAGGAGTGAGCTTCCCTCGGGTTTCCCGGCGCTCCTTTCGTGTCTGGCAACGCAATCGGGACGTCTTCCTCAGCCTGTGGAAGGCGGAGCTGGTCCCCTACGCTATCGAGCCGTTGATCATCCTCAGCGCCCTGGGGTTTGGGCTGGGCTTCTTTATCGAGATCGATGAGTTGGGGGGGGGGAGCTATCTGGATTTCCTGACCCCGGGCATCATCGCCGCCTATACCATGTTCAGCGCTACCTTCGAATGCACCTACGGCAGCTATGTTCGCATGGAGCTTCAGAGGACCTATGAGGCCATCATAGCCACGCCGGTCAACATCGAGGATGTCATCACCGGGGAGATCCTGTGGGCGGCCACCCGCTCCCTGATGACGGCCATCGCTATCGGCCTGGTGGGCATGGCGTTGGGGGTGGTCCCCTCTCCGCTGGCCCTCCTGGTGCTCCCCATGGCCTTCCTCATGGGGATCATGTTCGGCTCCATCGCCATGCTCTTCACCTCCCTGGCCCCCTCCATCTCCACCTTCAATTACTTCTTCACCCTGGTGGTCACCCCCCTCTATTTTTTCGGCGGCGTCTTCTTCCCCTTGAAGGGCCTCCCCGATACCCTGGCCAGGGTGGCCTCCTTTGTGCCCATGTCCCCGGCGGTGAACATCGTCCGCGCCCTCTACGGGGGGCAGCTCCATCCGGGCCTGGTCTGGGACCTGTTGTACATCCTGGCCATCGCGCTGACCTTCTTTACCCTCTCCCTGGTCTCCATGCGCCGGAGGCTTATCAAATAGCTCGTTTTGGGGGAAATTGCGGGGATTTTTCGCCGGGGTCCCAGATAGGGAAAGCCTTTACGAAAAGGGCCGGGGGTGGTATTCTTTAGCGGGGGACGAAACATGGAAATTGGAACGGTAAAGCCGGTAAATATAGAGGACGAGCTCAGCACCTCATATCTCGAATATGCCATGAGCGTCATCGTGTCCCGGGCCCTCACCGACATCCGTGACGGCCTCAAGCCGGTACAGCGCCGCATACTTTATGCCATGGACCAGTTGGGCCTGCGCGCCAACACCAGTCATAAGAAAAGCGCCCGCATCGTGGGTGAGGTCCTGGGTAAATATCACCCCCACGGCGATGCCTCTGTCTATGACACCATGGTGCGCCTGGCCCAGGTTTTCTCCATGAGGTATGTCCTGGTGGATGGCCAGGGCAACTTCGGGAGCATGGACGCCGATCCGGCCGCGGCCATGCGATATACCGAGGCCCGCATGTCAAAGATCGCCATGGAGCTTCTGGCCGATATCGACAAGGCCACCGTGGACTTTGTCCCCAACTTCGACGACAGCCTGGAGGAGCCCTCCGTCCTGCCCGCCAAGGTGCCCAATCTGCTCATCAACGGCAGCTCGGGGATCGCCGTCAGCATGGCCACCAATATCCCGCCCCACAACCTGGGCGAGATCTGTGACGGCATCGTCGTGCTTATCGATAACCCCAGGGCTACCCTGGATGACCTCATGGAGGTGATCAAGGGCCCCGATTTCCCCACCGGCGGCATCATCCAGGGGGATGAGGGGATCAGGAAGGCCTTTGCCGAGGGGCAGGGCCGCATCGTCATGCGGGCCAAGGCCGCGATAGAGGAGACGGCCAAGGACCGCCTTCAGATAACCGTGACCGAGCTTCCCTATCAGACCAACAAGGCCACCCTGATGGCGAAGATCGCCGATCTGGCCAAGACCAAGAAAGTGGAGGGCATCTCCGAGCTCCGGGACGAGTCGGACCGCGAGGGGATGAGGATAGTCATCGAGCTGAAGAAGGAAGCCTACCCGCGGAAGGTGTTGAACAATCTCTTCAACCGCACGTCCCTTCAGTCCACCTTCTCGGTGAATTTTCTGGCCCTGGTGGATGGGCAGCCCAAAAGGTTGAGCCTCAAGGAGTCCCTTCAGCTCTTCATTGAATTCCGGCAGCGGGTCATCACCCGCCGCTCCCGTTTCGATCTCAAGCAGGCCCAGAGCCGGGCCCACATCCTGGAGGGCCTGAAACTGGCCCTGGATAATCTGGACGAGGTTATCCGCCTCATCCGGGCTTCAAAAACCGTGGAGGCGGCCCGGGAGGGGCTTAAGTCTCACTTCAAGCTCTCCGAGGCCCAGGCCCAGGCCATCCTGGAGATGGCCCTGAGACGGCTGGCCGCCATGGAGCGCCAGAAGATCAACGATGAGTTTGCCGAGCTGCTAAAGACTATCGCCTTTCTGGAGGACCTCCTGGCCAACCCCCGCAAGATACTGTTCATCATCAAGGAGGAAGTGGCCGAGATCAAGGAAAAGTACGGCGATCCCCGGCGCACGCTGATCGTCCATGGTGAGGTGGGAGACTTCAGCGTCGAGGACCTGGTGCCCCATGAGGAGATGGTGGTTACGGTGAGCCAGCGGGGGTATGTGAAAAGGGTGCCCGGAAGCACCTATCGGGTGCAGCAGCGGGGGGGCCGGGGCATCATGGGCATGGGCACCCGGGACATCGACGAGGTGCGGCACGTGGTGGTGGCCGATACCCACGACCACATCCTCTTCTTCACCAGCCGGGGCAAGGTATTTCGCCTGAAATGCCATGAGCTCCCCGCCGAGGCCTCCCGCACCGCCCGGGGGACCCCCATTGTGAATGTCATGGCCATGGATTCCCAGGACCGTATAACCGCCATCGTCAAGGCACCCGATCTTGCCCCCGGCTGCTTCCTGGTCATGGCCACCACCCGTGGTGAGGTAAAGAAAACCGCCGCGGAGGATTTCGCCACGGTGAGAAACAGCGGCCTCATCGCCATGGACCTGGAGGAGGGGGATGAGCTGGTGTCCGCCCTCTTTACCCGGAACGAGGATGACGTTATCATGGTCAGCGCCCAGGGGAAGGCCATCAGGTTTGGTGTGAGCATTCTGCGCAGCGCGTCCCGGACCAGCGGAGGGGTGCGGGGCATGCGCGTGGGGCTCAATGAACGCGTGGTGAGCATGGGAGCCGTCCTTCCCGATGCCTTTTTGCTGACCATGACCGAGAACGGCTTTGGTAAGCTTACTGCCCTCTCCGCCTTTCCGCGCAAGGGCCGGGGGGGTATGGGGATGCTGGCCTTCAGAATCGGTCCCAAGACGGGAGAGGTGGTGGCGGCGGCGGTGGTTTTCCCCTCCCAGGAGCTGATGGTGGTAACCGAGCACGGGATCGTCCTGCGCACGGCCGTCGGCGGCGAAAAATCCAAGGAGCGCATCGCCATCCAGGGCCGGACCTCCCAGGGGGTAAGCGTCAAGGACCTCGACCCCGGGGATAAGGTCGTGTCCATCGCCTTCTACGACGGGCCGGAGGCGGAGGCTGCCCGCCGCAGCGAGGAGTCTACCTCCAAGTGAGCCTGTGGAAACGGCGCTCCAGTTAGGTCGAGAGCTGCTCCTCAGCTTCATTCCCCTCTTTGTGGCGGTGGATGCCGTGGGGGTGCTGCCCTTCGTCCTCACCATGACCGAAGACCTGACGCCCCGGCAGCGCACCCGGGCGGTGCGTAGCGCCATGCTCACCGCCCTGGGGTTGGGCCTGGGGTTCCTCGTCCTGGGCAGGCTGGTCTTTTCGGCCCTGGGCATCACCGTGAGCGACTTCCTGGTGGCCGGCGGCCTTCTGCTCCTGGTTCTAGCCTTCAGGGATATCATCCTGGGCAAGGCCGTGGATCTTCCCGCCGCCGGGGCCGACGAGCCCTCCGTGGGGGTCGTCCCCCTGGGCACGCCCCTGGTGGTGGGTCCGGCGGTGCTGGCGGTTCTCCTCCTCCTTATCGGGCAGTATTCCTATATCGTGGTGCTCATCGCCTTTGTCCTGAACCTGGCCATCGCCTGGGCGGTGTTTGGACAGGCCAACAGGATAGCCGGGTTTCTCGGTCCCGGGGGACAGAGGGCCGTGGCCCGGATCGTGTCCCTTCTTCTGGCCGCTATCGCCGTGAAAATGATGCGCCAGGGCATTATGGAGATACTGTCCGTATGATGGTGCGGCAGGGGGAGGGCGGGATATGATGGAGAGCCCCGTGGAACAGGTTGACCGGGACCAGGTCGTGGGCTTCATGGATGAAAAAAAGATCAGGGCGGGCGAGACCAGGGAGGCGAACCGCTATCTCGATCTTATCGACCGGGAGCACCGGGGGAGGTGGGCGGGGGAGGCCAAAATTGTGGCGTGGGGGGGGCCCGGGGGGCCGGTGGAGAGGGAAGACGTGGTCAGCCGGGAGATCCGGGCCGTGGCCCTGAAGCTGGGAGCCGACCTGGTGGGTATAACCCGGACCAACCAGGCCTATGTCTACGGCGGCAAACATGTCCCGGAGAGATTTGCCATTTCGCTGGGGATAGAGATGGACTATGACCAGGTGGAGACCGCCCCCGGTCCCGGGGCCAGCACCGAGGGGGCGCGTACATATTATGAGCTGGGCAAGGTCACCCTGCGCCTGGCGGAGCATATTCGGGGCCTGGGCTACCCCGCCTACGCCCATCACCCCCTGGGCCTGGGCCGGATCCTTCAGATACCCTTTGCCCTGGCCGCCGGCATCGGCCAGATGGGCAAAAACGGCCTGGTCATAAGCAAGGAGTACGGGCCCCGCATCCGTTTGGCGTGCGTGACCACGGACCTTCCCCTCCAGGCGAGCGGCCCGGTGGACATCGGCGTCGATGATTTCTGCGCGCAGTGCCGGGCCTGCCTCAAGGCCTGCCCCGGCGGGGCTATCATCGGGGAGCGCCGGGAGATACGCGGAGTGGAAAAGTTTGCCATCGATAGCGCCCGGTGCTGGCCCCATCGTGTGGCCACGGGGGGCTGCTCCATCTGCATCAAGGTGTGCGCCCTGAACAGGCGAACAGGCTGGCCCACCGTCACGCCTGGCCCAAAACGGAAGGTGGAACTTGAGCTGCCCGGGCGGCCCGGGCCCGGGAATCGAGCGGGGCCCGGCGACCCGATTAAAAGAGCGGAGGTAAGCCATGACCCTATCTGATTTCTCCCTGGAGGGCAAGACGGCCATCGTCACCGGGGCCAGCCGGGGCATAGGACGGGCCATCGCCCTGGCCTATGCCGAGGCCGGTGCCCAGCTGGTGATGGCCAGCCGGAATCTTCCCGACCTGGAAAAGGCGGCCGGCGAGGTCGGGAAACTGGGAAAGCCCCCACTGATCGTGACCGCCGATATCTCCCGGAAGGATGATGTGGACAACCTGGTGCGCCGGGCGGTGAAGGAATTCGGCGCCATAGACATCATGGTAAACGACCCGGCCACCTTCGTCACGGGGCCGATACTGGACATCGAGGAGGACGACTGGGACAGGGTGATGGACACCAACCTCAAGGGGTACTACTTCCTGTGCCGGGCATCGGGCCTGGTGATGCGGGAGCAAAAACGGGGCAGCATCATCAACCTGACCTCGGCCCTGGGGTTCAGGGTCACGCCCCGGATGCCCATCTACTCCGTGGCCAAGGCCGGAATAATTATGCTGACCAAGGCCCTGGCCGTGGAGCTGGGGCCCTATAACGTCAGGGTCAATGCCATCGCCCCGGGTATCGTCGACACAGAGTTCAGCCGGACCCCGGAGCAGGACGACAGCTACCGGGTGATGCGGGCCCAGCAGATACCCCTACGCCGCATCGCCGACCCCGGTGATATGGTGGGCTCCGCCGTCTTCCTGGGCTCCGGCGCCTCCGCCTTTGTCAGCGGACACATCCTGGTAGTCGACGGGGGCGACCTGGCCTGAAGCCCGGGCCCGGGCCGGAACCGTCAGTAATGGGCCTCCGGGTCCTCCAGGGCCTGGCGGAGGCGGGCCTCGTCGATGGGGGCGCTGAACGAGATACTGTCGTCGATGACGATGACCGGTATGGCGTTTCCATACCTGGCCCTGAGCCCGTTATCAATGTCGATGTCCACCAGCTCGATGGCCAGGTTGAACTCGTCCCGGAGCCTTTCCAGGGCGAGTCCGGCTTCCCGGCACAGGTGACAGCCCTCCCTGGTATAGAGGCGGACCTTACGCTCCACGGGCGGTTCTAGCCTCCGGCGGCCCCGGCCGGGACCCCACGTTTTCCATGGCACGCCTCATATCTCTCCTCCAGCCCGCAGGCGGAGCAGGGGCCGAGCCGGCAGTCGGGGGTCTGATCGCCCCGGAAGGCCTTCTGGCAGTCCCGCCAGAGGAAAGCGGGGCTCACCCCCACATCGATATGGGACCAGGGGAGAAGCTCATCCCGGGTCCGCTCCCGGTGGGCGTAGAAATGGGGGTCGATGCCGGTCTCCTCAAAGGCCTGGAGCCACCGGGTGAACTGGAAGTGTTCGCTCCAGGCATCGAAATTGCAGCCCAAGCTCCAGGCCCGGTGAAGGGCCCGGCCCAGGCGCCGGTCCCCTCGGGAGAAGACCGCCTCCAGCAGGCTCATCCGGGGGTTCTGCCAGGAGACCTGGGTCCGGGCCCGCTTGAGGGTCGCCCGGAGGGTCTCATATTTAGCATCCAGGGCCTCCTGGGATTCCTGGGCCACCCATTGAAAGGGGGTGTGGGGCTTGGGGACGAAGGGGGATATGCTGACCTTGATCCGGGGCTGTTTGCCCCTGCTCCTGCCCATCTCCACCAGCCTGCGGGCCAGCCCGGAGATGCCCTCGATGTCC
>JAZFUS010000259.1:0-4131 GCA_036447315.1 Dehalococcoidia bacterium | reverse complement strand
CGAAGCTTCCGGAGGGCCCTGGCCTCCATCTGGCGGATGCGCTCCCGGGTGATACCGAACTCCCGCCCCACCTCTTCCAGGGTGTAGGTGTGGCCGTCCTTCAGGCCAAAACGCAGCACCAGCACCTGCCGTTCCCGGTCACCAAGGGTGTGCAGCATCGAGTTCAGTTGCTCCTTGAGCTGGGTACCGGCAACCACCTCGGCGGGGGATGGGGTGGCCCGGTCCTCGATGAAGTCTACCAGGAAACTGCCCTCTTCTCCGCCCACCGGGGTCTCCAGAGACAATGGCTCTTGGGACACCTTGAAGATTTCCCTCACCTTTTCCACGGGTATTTCTGTGGCCTGGGAGAGCTCCTCTTCGGTGGGCTCCCGGCCCAACTCCTGGACCAGCCTCCGGCTGGTGCGCAGCATCTTGTTCATGGTCTCCACAATATGCATCGGCATGCGGATGGTGCGGGCCTGCTCGGCGATGGATCGAGTTATGGCCTGCCTTATCCACCAGATGGCATAGGTACTGAACCTGTATCCCTTGCGGTGGTCGAATTTCTTCACGGCCCGGATAAGGCCGATGTTGCCCTCCTGGATGAGGTCCTCCAGGGGCATGCCCCGGTTGGTGTACTTTCTGGCCACACTGACCACCAGGCGAAGGTTGGCCTCTACCAGATGTGTGTGGGCCTTGTCGGCCGCATGGCTCACCCGTTGGAAATGCTGCTGGAAGGAGCCCTCCAGGGGTTGGAGGCGTTGGCTTAGCTCAGGGCCGTCCAACTGCCCGACGACCTCTTCCCAGGGCAAGTGGGTGGGGAAGACGCTTAGTATTTGGTGAGGCAAAAGGTCGCTCTCCATCGAGAGGGCATGGATGGCGCTCTCCACCTCCTCCGGACCCTTCCGGGTGGCCAGGGAGCCCTGGGCGATCATATTACGGTCCAGCTCGCCATCGATGGCTGATCTGACCTTGGGCTCGACCAGCCACATACCCCAGCCGGTATCTTTCAGGGCTAAGAAGGCGAGCAGGGTGGGAAAGGTGAAAGAGTGAGAGTCCATCCTTTTCAGCAGGTTGACGGCCAGGTCGACCCCTGAGGGCAGGGTGCCGAACTGCTGCAGCCATTCCCCCTCCACCTGCTTCAGCCACAGTCCCTTCTGTACCCCACGAGATAAACTTCTCTCTTCATCCACGGTAAGCAGGGGCACCCGGCCGATCTCTCGCAGGTAGAAGCGGACGGTGTCACCCAGGGGCAATCCAGCCTCCCCGGGGGCGTCCTCTTTGCCTCCCTTTGCCCCTAACTCCCACTCGCCGGGCGAGGTCTCATGCTCCGGCTCCTCGTCACCGGCATAGGCTTCGGCTGGGGGCCCTTCCGGACTCTCCGGATGCGGAGGCTCGTAAGCTTCCTCAACGGGGACCGCCAGGTCCAGTGGTCTGATTTCGGTGGTCATATCCAAAGTTCTACCTCCCCCTGGGCTCAGGCCGCCAGGGTAGCCTCGGAGATCTCCTGCTTCTCCCGTATGGAGAGGACCTTGTCCAGGTCGAGCAGGATAATCAGCTTTTCATCCAGCTTGGCAATGCCCATTAGGTAGTCATGATCGGTGGTGCTGGTGATCACCGTGGAGGGCGGCACCACGGCGTCGGCGGAGATGCGCAGCACCTCCGTGACCGCGTCCACCACCATGCCGATATCCTGGCCGGCGATATCCATGACCACGATGCGGTTCTCGGCGTTCTGCTCGGCCACGGTGATGTTGAGCTTCTTGCGCAGGTCCACCACCGGGGTGACCTTCCCCCGGAGGTTGATCACCCCCTCCACGAAGTCGGGGGTCCCGGGGACCTTGGTGATGTCCTGGAGGCGGATGATCTCGCGGACGGCTCCGATGTCCACGCCATACGCCTCGGTGTTGAGGTCGAAGACCACCAGTTGTTTTTCTGCCAGTGCGTTATCGACGGCCATGGGGTCGGTACCTCCTATAAAGATATGCCGGAGTCTGTGTGGCCCTGGGACCGCGGGCTCAGGGCCTTTCCCCGCCTTTCGGGTTGATCTTTCTGTAAACCCACTTTACTGCCTGGGCTGGCAACGGCATAGCACACCATAGCTCATTTTGGAGGGGTATTTGTCCATACTGTTCCTGGGTTTTCCGGCCCACGAATCTTGGCGTCCCCCCTGAGGGGAATTGGGTGTTAGCACCCTTGCCGGGGGCCGGGGGGAATTCGGCATCAACCTACGGCCCTCCTGTCATGCCCCGGCCGGGGCTTCTCGCCACTGCCCTGGTTATGTTCTCCACCCTCCGGACTGCCTCACCGACCAGGTCCTTGCTGAAGGGGCGCGGGTCATAGGCAGCCCGGGAGGCTGTCTCAGCCAGCCACTTTATGGCCTCCTGTTGGGGCGATAGCAGGCCACCGGCCGCCGTGCCGTATTCCGCGATAGTTTCCCCCGGCCCGCGCCTGCGGAAGCCGGCTTTGGCCAGGACGGCCTCCATTTTCCGGAAAAGGCCGATCACCTTCCGGCGTTGAAGGTCTTGCAGCTGGCTATATTCGAAGGACGCGTGGCTCGGGCCGGAACCGGGACGAAGCCGGCGCCTTCCCAGGGCGCCGGCGAGGGCGAGGACGGAGGCGAAAGCGAGAACGACCAATGCCCACGTTTTGGTTTCGCCCCAACCTTCAAACCCGGTTAGCTTGCCCAGGGCAGCGGTGCCGGGATTGTTCAGGGAGAGTACGAATTGACCGCTTTGCCATAGGCCCGGGGTGTTCCACCGGGGCAGGGGCAACGCTGACGGCTGCTCCTGGCTTAAAGGCGTCGGATCGAAGGGCACCCAGCCGTGGTCCTGAAAGTAGATTTCGACCCAGGCATGGGCATCCCCGGTGCGGACCACATATGTGCCGCTCCACAGGTCGTAAGTACCCGGCCGGTAGCCCAGCGCGACCCGCGCCGGCAGGCCGACCAGCCGGGCCATAACGGTCATCGCCGAGGAGAAATTCGTGCAGATTCCGCTCTCCTGCAGGAAGATAAAGCTATCCGTGGTTTCCTCACCGGGCTCGATAGGATCAGGGTCCTGGCCGTAGCCATAGTTTTGGCGCAGGAATTGTTCCAATCTGACCGCTTTATCGAAGTCCGTGGCCGCCGGGAGGACCAGTCTCTCGGCCAGGGCCCGCAGCCGCGCCGATACCGGGGGCAGTGCTAAATATGCCGGGGACCGGTGCCGGGCCGTGTCGCGGCGAAGCTCCCGGGGATCGAAACCGGGGACCCAGGACAGCGACTTGTAGGGGCGTTTATCGGGGAAGAGATAACGGGGTGGCGCACCCGCTGGCTGGTCGACCTTGACCGCGGACCTGGGCAGGGAGACCTGCGCCGGGACATATCCGGTGAAAAGGGGGACGGGCGCCCTGGTCTGGATATAGTATGTCTGCCAGTACTGTATCTTCCCCGCCCCTCCCTTCACCCCCTCGATTCCCCCCCGGGGGAGCCCTGGTGACGGCGACCACGTTGTCCCATCGTATCTATCGAGGACCAGTCCCCGCCAGTAGCTGGCAACCGGGCTCCTGACATTCATCACTACATCGCCGCCGTCGCCGGGCCAACCCAGGTCGGCCAGCTCGGTGCTGATCCTGCCCACCAGGCTCTGGTGGGCGGTCTCCCGGGGCCGTGCCGGGGGTCCGGCCTCGGGCCGCTCGGGGGCTGACTCGCCGGTCCCTTCACCCTTTTTCTGAGGCGTGCCGGCGATGCGCAGGCGTGCCCCCGGCAGCAGGGAAACCCCCCGGCCGGGGCCCTCTACCGTGGATTCCCGGGGCACGATGCTGTCGGCGTCACCGGGTCCGCCGGGTCGTCCGGATATCGGTTCGCCGGGTGGTTCAGGTATCGGACCACCGATCACGGCGCCATCGGCGGCGCCGGGCGCGGCGCTGACCGCGCCACCGGATTGGCCGGATTGTTCAGATATTGGGACGGCGGGTGGTTCAGGTATCGGGTCACCGGGCGCGGCGCTGCCGTCACCGGATTGGCCGGATTGTTCAGATATTGGGACGGCGGGTGGTTCAGGTATCGGACCACCGATCACGGCGCCATCGGCGGCGCCGGGCGCGGCGCTGCCGCCACCGGATTGGCCGGGTGGTTCAGGTATCGGGTCACCGGGCGCGGCGCTGCCGCCA
>JAZFUS010000258.1:0-3021 GCA_036447315.1 Dehalococcoidia bacterium | reverse complement strand
CTACGATGTCCAGGTCAGGCCCCGCTCCGGTCTCTCAGCCAGGGGGGTGGGGGTGGCCCTGGGGACTATCGACAGCGATTATCGGGGCGAGGTCCTGGTGACCATGTACCTTTTTGGATCGGATGACTCTTACCCGGTCGTCGACGGCGACCGCATAGCCCAACTGGTGATAACCTCCCTGGTGGACATGCCCCTGGCCGAGGTGGAGGAGCTAACCCCCACCCAGCGGGGCGATGGCGGCCACGGGTCCACCGGGGCCTGATGATAGGGTTTTGAGTAAGGACCTTAGGGTACTTAGTTGCTCTAGGTGCGGGGGCACTGGTGCCTCTGCCCTCAAGTTGTCCCCTTTCGGCCTGAGGATTTGGCGCGAGTGCCCCCGGCACTACCGCTTCCGCTACGTGGACAAGCTTCTGGACCGGTATTCCCGGCCCAAGGCCCATTTCACCATGGGGGACCACGTCCATGCCGTGCTCAAGGACTTCCTGTCTCGGGTACCCCTGCATCAGAGGACGGTGGAAGGTATAGAGGTGCTCCTCCGGCAGAAGTGGCGTCGTTTTCGCCACGGTTTCCGGAATGCCGAGGATGAGAAGAGGTGGGCGCAGAAGGCCCTGGCCCAGGTCAGGGCCTTCGCCCTGAGCCAGGACGTGTCGGTGCACCCCTATATGGTGGAGGCCTCCATCGAGGCCGAGATCACCCCGGGCCTGGTGCTTCGGGGCCGCGTGGACCGGGTGGACAGGGAGGCCGACGGGGGCCTCCACATCATCGACTACAAGACCGGCCGGGTGCCCGAGGTGAACGATTGGTCTCAGCTATATCTCTATGCCCTGGTTCTGAACCGGAGGCTGGGCCTGCGGGTGAGCCGGGTCTCCTTCCTCTATCTGGGCTCGGGTGCGCTGGAAAGCTCCGAGCCCACCCGGAAGGCGCTGGACCGGACCACCTGGGAGCTTCTGGTGACGGCCACCCAGATCGGGCGGGCCCGTGCCTATGGGCCGCGGAAGGGGAAATGGTGTTCAAGCTGCGACTTCCGCCCCCTGTGCCGGGAGACCTCTCCCCACCCCGGTGGTGAGGAAGAGGGGGTCCTGTGGACACTGTCAGGGGGAGAGGTGTAGCAGGCGGCGGGCGTTGCCCTCATAGATCTTCTGCCTGTCGGCGTCCGGGATGTCCATCTCTTCGATGGAGCGTATGGTCTCCCTGAGGGACATATGCCCGTTCTCCGCATCCATGGGGGCGTCGGTCCCGAATAGGAGATGGTCGGCGCCGTAGAACTGATAGGCGCACATCAGGCCCGGGGTGCTGCCGTTGATGGCGGTATCGCAGTAGAACTTGGGGAAATAGTCCAGGGGAGGTCCGGCCAGGTGCCCGTACTGGTGCAGGTCCGAGACCCGGCAGTGTTCGTACTGGCTGTAGATCCTTTTCTCGAAGAAGGGGACCATGGCCCCCGCGTGGTGGGTGATGAATTTCAGGTTGGGGTGCCTGTCGAAGATGCCGCTGAACACCAGGCGGGTCATGGCCAGGGTGGTCTCGTAGGGCCAGCCCCAGACGCTGAACACCCAATACATGGACTTGTCTTCCCCCTCATAGTCCGGGATGGCCCCCCGCCGGGGGTGAATCCAGATGGGCAGGTCGTACTCGGCCATCTTGTCATAGAGGGGCATGAACTCGGGCAGGTCCAGGGGCTTTCCGTTGGATGGGGTATGGATCAGCACACCTTTGAAACCCAGCTCCTTAATGGCCCGGTCCGTTTCCTTGAGGGTGGCATCCATATTGTTCAGGGGCAGATTAGCCACCCCGCCGGCAAAATAGTCGGGGCTGGCGTCCACCATTTCGGCCAGAATATCGTTGGACAGCCGGGCCAGTTCCGGGGACTCCTCGGGCCCGGCCACCTCCGCCACCGGCGGGCCGGGTATGGTCACCACCTGGCGCAGGGGTTTGTACTCGTCCATGATGCGAAACCGCTGCTCCATATCGGTGAGGGCCGGGGCGTGCACGGTGATAAACTTTCTTCCGAACCGCTTTTCCAGGGCCTCCTCCCACTTCCGGGGCATGACATGGGCAAAAATATCAAGCTTCATGGTCTTAATGTATCTCCTCGAGCCTCACGGCCCCCTCCCTGGGGCGTTCCGGAAGGGGGTCCGGGATCACCATATCCGGCCTCACCCGCTGGAATTTTATGGCCTGGGTGGGACAGGTGATGACGCAGAGTCCGCAGCCGAAGCACTTTTCCGGCTGAACAAAGGCCTTGAGCTTCTTGGAATCGGGCGGCTTTTGCATCTCGATGGCGTCGAACCAGCACCGGTCCAGGCAGTCCTGGCACCCGTTGCATTCCCCCTGGTCGATCTCAGCCTCGTAGCGGCTCTTGTCGAGGGCCAGGGCCGTTTTCCCCGACTGAAGCAGGGGGTATAGCTCCTGGCAGCAGTCGCCGCAGCAGTTGCAGATAGTGGTAAAGTGCGAGCCCGGGTACCCGTGATGTACCAGGCCGTCGTCCTCTATGGCATAGACCGCTTCCAGGGCCTCCTCCTTGGTGAGGGGAGTTCCCGTTCCCCGGTTGATGGTGTAATCGGCCCCCTTGTTGAACTGGAGACAGGCATCGATCATTTTGTCGCACCTGTGCGATTGCCGGCGGCAGGGACAGGGGGCCATGGCCAGGGTGTCGGCCCTGTCCACTATGGCCTTCATATCCTCACCGGGCAGCAGGTCGGTGAAGCCCTCCAGGGCTTTGAGGGCCGGGATTACCCTGGCCCGCGGGTGTCCCTGCTCCGCCGCCTTTACCAGGGCCGGATACCATTCCGCCTGGGAGAACGTCTCCCACAGGTCGCCCAGCTCCGGCATGAGGACATCGTCCAGCTTGGGGTTGGAGACGCTGGAGTTGCGAATCTGGTGGATGCTCTGGGGGAAGAAATTGCCCCTGGCCGTGGAGATGACAGCCCCCTTCTGAAACATGTCGTATATCATGTCCTTCACGGTCTTCTCATCCATGCCCAGCTTCACGGCTATCTCATCGGTCACCAGGGGCAGCTCCAC
>JAZFUS010000257.1:0-3754 GCA_036447315.1 Dehalococcoidia bacterium | reverse complement strand
GAGGTCCCCTTTATCCTCAAGAACGCCCCCTGTGCTGTGTTTCTCTACCGGGAACCCATCACCTGATATGCCGTCCCTCTAGCGTTGGAATCTATAGGAACCGGATAGGTCAAGGCTGTGAATGTAGTAATTATGGGCTGCGGGCGGGTGGGCGCTGCACTGGCCACCCTGCTGGATGCCGAGGGGCATAAGGTATCCGTCCTGGATGTGGACTCCTACAGTTTCCGGCGTCTTCCCCCCTCTTTCGGAGGCATAGCGCTGCTGGGGGACGCCACCGACGAGGAGGCCCAGAAGCGGGCGGGTATCGAGCAGGCCGATGCCTTTGTGGCCGTGACCCAGGGGGACAACCGGAACGTCATGGCGGCCCAGATAGCCAAACACATTTTCCATGTGGCCAAGGTGGTGTGCCGCATCTACGACCCGTTGCGCCGCGACCTCTATGAAACCCTGGGGATTGAGGCTATCAGCCCCACAACGGTGTTCGCCCAACTGCTCAAAGATAAACTGCGGGAGTAAGGAGAGGGAATGTATATCATCGTGGTGGGAGGGGGCAAGGTGGGTTATTACCTGACCAAGACCCTCCTGAACGAGGGCCACGAGGTCCTGGTCATCGAAAGGGACCAGGACAAGTGCGACCGCATTGTGGAGGAGCTGGGAAGTGTCTGTATGCGCGGCGACGGCTGCGAGGCGACCACTCTGGTCGATGCCGGTACGGCCAGGGCCGAGATGCTCATCGCGGTCACCAATGAGGACGAGGACAACCTGGTGTCCTGCCAGGTGGCCAAGCACCGGTTTCAGGTCCCCAGGACCATCGCCCGCCTCAACAACCCCAAAAATGAGACTATCTTTAAGACCTTGGGGATAGATGTCACGGTGAGCAGCACCAACCTTATTCTGGAGCATATCGAGCAGGAGGTCCCCACTCACCCCCTGATACACCTTCTCACCCTGGAGAACTCCGAGTTTGAGATTGTGGAGGTGAAGATTCCCGGGGGCTCCGCCGCGGTGGGCAAGGCGGTCAAGGACATCGAACTGCCCCCCGGATCGATCTTATCCCTTCTTATCCGCAAGGGGGAGAAGCCCCAGGTCCCCTCCCCGGAGACCGTCCTGGAGGCGCAGGACCAGCTGGTGGCGGTGACCAGTCCCGAATTTGAAGAGGCCCTCAGGCTGGCGCTGACCAGCATATAGATACTCCGGAGGACGA
The DNA here is from genome assembly GCA_036447315.1 of Dehalococcoidia bacterium. Lineage (GTDB taxonomy): Bacteria > Chloroflexota > Dehalococcoidia > JACVQG01 > JAZFUS01 > JAZFUS01. Next base: position 2,550 of record JAZFUS010000257.1, on the reverse strand, counting down.
ATGTCAAAGCGGATCGCCTATCTGGGCCCGGCGGGCACCTTCACCGAGCAGGCCGCCCTGCTCCATGACGGGCAGGCACAGCATATCCCCTTCGCCTCCATACCGGCGGTGGCCGCCGCCGTGGATACGGGAATGGTGGAGGAGGGCGTGGTGCCCATCGAGAACAGCATCGAGGGATCGGTTAACGACACCCTGGACCTCCTCATCCACGAGTCCCAAGTCCTCATCACCAGGGAGCTGGTGCTGCCCATCGAGCACCTTCTCCTGGTGAAGCCGGGCACCCAGGCCGACTCCGTCCAGATCATCTTCTCCCACCCCCAGGCGCTGGCCCAGTGCCGCAAGTTCCTGGAGCGCTGTTTCCCCAAGGCCGCCGCCGTGGCCGCCCTGAGCACCGCGGCCGCTGTGGAGGAGATGGTGAAGAGCGAAAAGCCCTCGGCGGCCATAGGCGGCCAGCGGGCGGCGGACCTGTGGGCGGCGGAGATTCTGGCCCGGGGCATACAGGACCATTCCCCCAACGTGACCCGTTTCGTGGTGCTGGCCCCCCACGATCACCCCGCCACCGGCTTCGACAAGACCTCTCTGTGCTTCTCCGTCGCCGGGGACCACCCCGGGGCCCTGGTTGACGTGCTGGTGGAGTTCTCCCAGCGCTCCATCAACATGGCCAAGATCGAGTCGCGCCCCTCGCGGGAGAGCCTGGGCAAGTATATTTTCCTGGTGGACCTGGAGGGTCACCGGGACGACCCCGTTATCGCCGAGGCCCTGAGGGGGCTGCAGGCCAAAACGGACCTGTTCAAGGTGTTCGGCTCCTACCCCCGGTCCGCCGAGAACAATCAAGGAGGATAATGATGCCGGTAGTTCAAGTGCAGATGTGGCCGGGCCGGACCCAGGCCCAGAAGGCGGAGTTGGCCCGGGTGATCACCGAGGCCCTGGTTACCATCGCCCATACCAAGCAGGATGCGGTAACGGTCATCTTCGAGGATGTGGCCAAGGACAACTGGGCCCAGGGTGGTGTCATGGCCTCGGAGGCGGGGGCCAAGTAGGGACCGCCCCCCCCTCCGGCGGGGCCGGTGCCGAAGCGTACATCCCTGGCGATAAGGAGACCCCATCGATGGCAAAGCTTGCGCCAAGAAAAAGCAGATATGATGTGGTGGTGGTGGGTGCCGGCCCGGCGGGGAGCATGGCGGCCCGGGCCGCCGCTTCGGAGGGGGCTTCCACCCTGCTTATCGACAAGAAGCGGGACATCGGGGTGCCCCTGCGCTGCGGGGGCATCGTGGCCCGCTTTCACACTTACGAGGAGAGGATGGGCTTCAAGGCCCCCTCCCGGGTCATTTTCAACGACGATGTGACCGGTATCATGATGTATTCCCCCTCGGGGAAGGCGACGCCGACGCTGCCCATCGAGGCCTCCATCATAGACCGGCGGCTCTTCGACAAGTTCCTGGCCTCGGAGGCGGTCCGGGCCGGGGCCGAGACCCTCATCGATGCCCGGGTCACGGGCCTGCTCAAGAATGGCGGCGCGGTCAGCGGTGTGGAGGTCAGGGTGGGGGGGCGCACCCTGGAGATCTCAGCCCGGGTGGTGGTGGGGGCCGACGGCTGGGCCTCGGGCATCGGGCGCTGGAGCGGACTGGGCGAGCCCTCCCGGGGCGTGCCCATGCTGGGCTACGAGTATGCCAACGTGGCGGAGCCGGACACCCATACGGTGCGCGTCTTCGCCGACCAGAAACTGCTGCCCGGAGCCCATGCCACCTGGATACCCCTGGAATCGGACGGGGCCTATTTTGAGATCCTCTACTATCCGAAGCTGTTGAAACAGAGGGTCTCCATCACGGATGTCCATGCCCAGATGTGCCGGCATCCGGCCCTCCAGGAAAGGCTGGCCCGGGCGATGCCGGTCTGCCTGATCGGGGGTGGGGGACCTTTGGCCGCGCCCATGACCAAGACCGTGGCTCCCGGGGTGATCCTCACCGGCGATGCCGCCGGCCAGACCCTGGCCGCCCAGGTGGCGGGCATCGGCTCCGCCATAACCTGCGGCCATTTCGCCGGGGAGGTGGCGGCCAGGGCGGTGAAACGGGAGGACGCCTCGGAGAAGGTGCTGGGGGAGTATGAGGATATGTGGCGCAAGACCATCGGCAAGACCATAGACGCCAATGTGGAGGGCAATGACCTGTTCATGGAGATAGTGAACTCGGACGACCTCATCGAGAGGGCGGTGGAGGAGCTCAAGGAGCATTTTATCGGGCTGATTATCCTTCCCCGCCTCCATGTGGGACATGTTCGGGAGTGGCTGAGCGAAGTGAAGGGAAGGAAGCTGTGACCCGGGTAAATATCGACTACGAGAAGTGCGTGGGCTGCGGGTGGTGCCTCTATGCCTGTCCCACCGGGGTCATCGATACCGAGGACGACCACCTTTTTGCTTCCAAGATGGAGGACTGCAACGCCTGCGGGCGCTGCCAGGACGAGTGCCCCGAGACGGCCATAGTGGTGGACGCCTGACGGCGCCTCACGTCATGCCCGCCGCCTCCGGACGGCGAGCACTATCACCACCACCGC
>JAZFUS010000256.1:0-4174 GCA_036447315.1 Dehalococcoidia bacterium | reverse complement strand
TCAGAAGAGAGGGGCTTAACGCCTATTCCCGCATCGACCGCACGGGCGTAAGGGTGCATACCTCCAAGATCTTCGAGGCCGTCGTCCAGGGTACCGCCGGCGGCTACCCCTCCGATATCAAGCTCCTCTATATCGCCGCCTGTAACCCCGTAAACCAGTTCCCCAACACCCGGAAGGTCATCGAGGGCCTGGAAGCGGCGGAATTCGTGGTGGTCCATGAGCAATTTATGACGGGCACCGCCCGGTACGCCGATATCCTCCTGCCGGTCAGCACCTTCATGGAGAAAAAAGACATCGGGGAGCCCTGGATGTCCGGGCCCTGGTTCGTGTACCTGGATAAAGCCGTCGATCCCCTCCACGAGTCCAAATCCGACTGGGATATATGCCGGGAGCTGGCTCCCCGTCTGGGCATAGCCGATTACGAGGAAAAGCCCGAGGAGGCCTGGCTCGAAGACTTCTGGCGGGCCACCCCGGGGGTGCCCGATTTCGAGACCTTTAAACGGGAGGGGGTGTATAAGATCGACATGGCGGAGCCTCACGTGGCTTTCAAGGAGCAGATCGAGGACCCCCAGAACCACCCCTTCTCCACCCCCTCCGGCAAGATTGAGATCTATTCACAGCCGCTGGCCGATATGGACAACCCCCTGCTGCCCCCTATCCCCAAATATGTCGAGGTCTGGGAGGGCCCGGGGGACCCCCTGCGCTCAGATTATCCCCTCCAGCTTATCAGCACCCACTTCAAGACCCGGGACCACTCCACCTTTGTCCGGGTGCCCTGGCTGGCGGAACTGGAGCCCCATGGGCTATTCTTAAACCCGGACGATGCCCGGGACAGGGACATTCAACCGGGGGATACGGTCAGGATTTTCAACGACCGGGGGACCGTTATCCTCCCGGCCAGGGTCACCGGGAGGATCATGCCGGGGGTGGTGGATATTCCCGAGGGGGCCTGGTACGATCCCGATAGCCAGGGCAGGGATAGGGGGGGGTCCGCCAATGTCCTTATCCGGGATGATATTTCCCCGGGGGGCGCCTTCGCCAGCAATACTTGCTTGGTGCAGGTGGAGAAGTTATTATAGGGTGTCAGGAGAGGGCCGGGGCCCTCTAATAAATCGAACCCCATCTCCTTTCCGGGGAGAGGGCAGGAGGTTAACTCATGCAGCTTGGCGTTTATTTTGACCAGACCCGGTGCACCGGTTGCTATACCTGTATCGTGGCCTGTAAGGACTGGAACGATGTGCCCGCGGGTCCGGCCGCCTGGATGCGGGTCTCCACCATCGAAAAGGGCAAATACCCCGATCTCTTCGTGGGCTTCCTGGCCCAGGCCTGCTACCACTGCTCCAACCCCGATTGCGTCCCCGCCTGCCCGGTGGATGCCATCACCAAGCGCGACGACAACGGCATCGTGGTGGTGGACCGGGAGGCCTGCCTGGGAATGGATAAATGTAATGCCTGCCGGGAGGCCTGCCCCTACCGCTCGCCCCAGTTCGGCGAGGAATCCAACGCCAAGATGCAGAAGTGCGATCTTTGCATCGATAGATGGGCCGAGGACAAGAAGCCCATCTGTGTCGATGGCTGCCCCATGCGAGCCCTGGATGCCGGACCCATGGATGAGATGAAAGAGAAGTATGGTTCCGTCCAGGAGACCGAGGGCTTCAGCTTTGTGGCCAAGACCGGGCCTTCCGTGGTGTTCAAGCCCAAGCCGGTCCCGGAGCAACTGGCAGCCGACCAGGGGAGCCTCTCCATCGCCCCTCTGACCGCTCGCCGCTAGGGCCCCGGCCGGGCTTAAAATGGAGGCTCACAGTGGACTTCAAGACGATTATCTATGAGAAGAAGGGCCGGATCGCCCACGTAACCCTCAACCGCCCCCAGGCGCAGAACACCATCAACTCCACTATGAACCATGAGTTGGAGGCCGCCTGGGGCGACTTTGCCCAGGACGACGATATCTGGGTGGGGTTGGTCACCGCCGCCGGGGACCGGGCCTTCTGCGTGGGCATGGACCTCCGCGATCAGGGCATGGGTTTCGGCTCCCAGCCCACCACCCCGCCCCGACATGAGTGGACGGCGAGGGAGGCCGGCAGCAACAAACCCGTGGTCACCGCCATCAACGGCATGTGCTGCGCCGCCGGTTTCTACTTCATCAAGGACAGCGCCATCACCATCGCCTCGGAGAACGCCACCTTCTTCGACCCCCACGTGGACATCGGCTTTGTGGCCGGAAATTCCCTGGCGGCTATGGCCCACTTCCTTCCCGTGGGGCCGGTGCTGCGCATGTTTCTCATGGGGCGCAGCGAACGGATGAGCGCCCAGAGGGCCTTTGAGATCGGCCTGGTGACCGAGGTGGTGCCCCTGTCCCAGCTCCGGGACCGTGCCTGGGAGATCGCTGAGATCCTGGCCACCAAGGCCCCCCTGGGCACCCGGGCCACCCTGGACGTGGTGTGGCATGGGATGAATATGGGGTTGGATGCCGCCATCGAGCATTCTCACCAGATATCCATGGGACACCGCCGCTACGAGGACTTCTACGAGGGCATCAGCGCCTTCAACGAAAAAAGGGAGCCCCGGTGGCAGGGTAAATAGCGCCGCCGGGTTCAGAAAACCCCCAGGACAAGACCCCGGGACTAGAAAGGAAGACCATGGCCAGACCCTCCCGCCACTCGCCGGAGATGCTCCAGGAATACCTTCCCTTCTGGGGAAACGAAAGCTATGGCGATCTCTGGGACCGGAATGCCCGGGAATATCCGGATAGCGAGGCCATAGCCGACTCCCACACCCGGCTAACCTGGGCCCAGGCCAAGGTGTGGATCGACCGCCTGGCCCTGGGGCTGCGCGATATGGGCTTCCAGCGGGACGACGTGCTGGTTATCCAGCTCCCCAACCAGGTGGAAATGTACCTGCTGCGGGTGGCCTGCGAGAGAGCGGGCGTCCATGCCCTCATGGCCCTGCGCAACTGGCGCAACCAGGAGATGGAATATACCCTTCATAAATCCGGGGCGGCGGGGGTGGTCATACCCTGGGAGTACGAGGGACGGGACTATTACCGTATGATAGAGGAGATCCGCCCCCGGTGTCCGGACCTGCGCCATGTGCTGGTGGCCGGAGACAGGGTGCCCCCGGGGGCTACCTCGGTAAAGGAGATGGTGGAGAGGCCCGTGGAGAAGGAGTATCCCCCTGAATACCTTGCCCGGGAGAAGTACAGGGTCGATGAGGTCATGCTTTTTCTCACCAGCGGCTCCACGGGATTCCCCAAATTCGTGGAGCAGCCCATCGGCGCCCGGATCAGCTTTATCGCCGAGCTGGCAAAACGGTGGCAACTGACCCACGAGGACATCTTCGCCGGACTCTCTCCGGTGGGCACCGGGCCCGGTGCCATGAACTATCTTATGGCGCCCCTGTACGGCTGCAAGGGCGTCCTTATCGAGGCCTTTGACGCCGAGGCCGCCCTGAGTCTCGTAGAGCGGGAGAGGGCCACCGTGGTGTCCACGGTGCCGGCCATCGCGATAATGATGGTGCAGCACCCCAACTTCGATAAATACGACCTTAGCTCCCTGCGCCTTCTCTTTGCCGGGGCCGCCCCCTGGACCTATTCCATGGCCATGGAGGTACAGGAGAAGCTGGGCTGTGTGGTCATGCACGGCTTCGGGGCGGTGGACATGGGTTTTGGCCCCTCGTCGCGGGTGGATGATCCCCCTGAGGAGAGGCTGCTCACGGTGGGCAAGATCATCCTCCACGGCAACCTGAAAATAATAGATGAAGAGGGCGTGGAGCTTCCCCGGGGGGAGGTGGGCGAGCTCATCGGGGGCGGACCCTTTGGCTCCTCGGGCTATTTCAAGGACCCCGAGGCTACCCGCCAGGCCTGGACGGACGATGGCTGGTATTACACCGGGGACAGGGCCAAGTTCGATGAGAAGGGCAATCTGGTCATCGTGGGCCGGATCAAGGATATGATCCTGCGGGGCGGCCAGAACATATATCCCATCGAGATCGAGAACCTTCTGGTCACCCACCCCAAGGTGCAGGACTGCGCCATTGTGGCCATGCCCGACCCGGTATTGAGCGAAAAGGCCTGTGCCTTTGTCGTTCCCCGCCCGGGAGAGACCGTCACCTTTGAAGACCTGGCGGACTTTCTCCGGGCCAAGGACATCGCCTCCTTCAAGATTCCCGAGAGGCT
>JAZFUS010000255.1:0-2141 GCA_036447315.1 Dehalococcoidia bacterium | reverse complement strand
GGCCTGCCCCGTTCGTAAACGGGCCGTTCCTCCGCATGTCCCTGCTCGTCACCGCGGACCGCTCACCGGGGGGGGCCGAACCAGCAGGAAAAGGGGCGTGGCCGCCAGCATGGCCGCGGCCAGGATATAGAACGCCGGGCGATAGCTGCCGGTGGTGTCATAGATCCGGCCCGCCATGATTGGGGCCAAAGACCCGCCCACGGTGATAACGGTAAAGAAGAGACCCAGGATGGAGCCGTAGGACTTGCTCCCGAAGTATTGCAACTGAATGGAGCCCCGGAGGGGCACCGAGCCATTCCAGGCTATCCCCAGGGCTATCGCATATACCACCAGGTGCCACAGGCTTTGTGCCCTGGCCAGGGCGAGGACCCCGATGAATCCTATGAAAAAGAGCACGGCCAGGAGCTTCCTTTTGTCCATCACGTCCCCCAGCCAGCCCATGAGCAGCCGGCTGGGAATGCCCACAAAGCTGAAGATAGTCAGTAACCAGACCCCTTGTGTCGTGGAAAAGCCGATGGTACTGAGATAGGCCATGTGATGCGTAATCACGGTATTGGTGAGTCCGAAAGAGACCGTAAAGGCCAGGGCCAGCAGCCAGAAGGCGGGAGTCCTCAATACCTCGCCCAGCCGCATCTGCGGGTAGGGAGGGGGGTCCGGGCTTTGGTCATCGGCCTGGGCGCCGGCATTGGTGGGGGCGGTATCCCCATCGGGCAGATAGCCGGAGTCCTCCGGCCTGTCCCTGACCACCAGGCACAGGGGAATGCCGAGAACCAAAATGACCACCCCCATCTGGAGGAGCGTAGAACGCCAGCCGTAGGCCTCCAACAGCCGGGCTATCAGGGGGGGTAAAAGCCCCCCCGCCGCCGTTCCCATCAATACCACGCCCATAGCCCGGGAGGCCTTGCGCCGGAACCAGTTGGCCACAGCTCTCACATTCACCACCCCCAGCACCGGGGCCCATCCGGTGGACAGGATGATAAAGTAGATGTAATAGGTAGCCAGGGAATCGGTGCGGGAGAGAAGGATGAAACCCACCCCGGCCAGGCTGATACCCAGCAGAAGCAGTTTTCGGGCGCCATGCCTGTCGCTGAGGAAGCCGAAAACGGGGGCCGCAATCCCGGTCTCCATGGAGCGTAGGGAATAGCCCAGGGAGGTGGCGGTATAGCTCCAGCCAAAATGCAGCCGGATGGGGTCGAAGAAGACCGCCATTCCGTATAAAAAGGTGCCTCCACCCAGGAAACTCATGCCGGAGGCGGCAATGGCGATCCACCAGCCGTAGAAAAGGCCGGTGCGTCGCGTTTTCGTATATTTATCCGCCAAGGACATCGCTTTTGAGGAACATCGCAGCCCCCGCCTGTGGCCCGGGCCTATGATACGACATCGGGCTCCGTTATGCTATGGGCCCGCCTCCGGATAGGAGCCGGCCTGCCCGGGAAAACCCGGGGGTTTGCCCTGGGGTGGTACAATTATGGTGGTACAATGACGGGGGCCGCTGACCGGCCGGAAAATTGCCTGCCTGTGGGCAGGGAGGGGAGACGGGAATGCTTTACAGGATTTATAGCGGCCAGGATGGCCAGTCCCACTTCGAGGAGATGGAGGTGCCCACGGGGCCGGAGGGGCGGTCCCCCACCCAGGCCGCCCAGGGCATCCGCTTCACCCGCATGGAGCCCGGCACGTTCTCGGACTGGCACAACGCCCCCCGGCGCCAGTATGTCATCACCCTGGCCGGAGCGGTGGAGTTCGGCATCGGGGACGGGACGGTGAGGCGGTTGGGACCCGGAGACATGCTGCTGGCGGAGGACCTGACGGGCCGGGGCCATACCATGCGGGTGGTGGGAGCGGAGACCCGGGTGTCCGCCACCGTGCCCCTGGCCTGAGCCGGATTTCGCCCGGAATATCGCGAGGTCCGGGGACCGCCGATGGCTTCGCCATCGGCGGCATGAACATGTGCTTTGGGCCGGCGGCGGGGTCTCCGGGACAGCGGAGGGAGGTTCGCGATGGGGTTGCCAAGGGTGGGCATTTTGAGCCCGGGCGATATGGGCCACTCGGTGGCCCGTGTCCTTATCGAGCACGGGGTGCCTGTTTTGACCTGCCTGGCGGGCCGCAGCCGGCGGACGGCAAGGCTTGCCCGGGAGGCGGGA
>JAZFUS010000254.1:0-3823 GCA_036447315.1 Dehalococcoidia bacterium | reverse complement strand
AGCTCATAGGCTTCGACAAGCCCGGCACCTCCAAGCTCTGTGCCCTTGAGGCGGTCCAAAAGGATGGGGTCATCCACACCCAGTCTTGCTTGGGCCAACCCCATCTCCTGCAGGGCAGTGACCAGGGCTGTCTGGGCAGGGCCGGGGAGCCCCCGTTCCCGGCCCTTGAGCAGCGCCTCCGCGAATTGCCGGCTGTCTCCCTGTAGCTGGTCGAGGGAGGGGACGCTCGAAGCAGCCTCGCCCCACATCCGCACGTCCGGTATCCAGGTGGGCTGGTCCACCAGGTAGCCAAACATGCTGGGGGGGCAGATAAAGGTGGGAGGGATGTCATCCCTCCGTGGCAGGATGGCGAAATAACTGGGGTAAAACTCGCTGGGCTGGCCAAAGAGCCCTGTGGTGAGATGCCCCTCGCAGTCAGTCAGGTACAATATGTTTTCCGCCCGAGCCGCCACCAGGGCATCCACGTTGTGGCGTTCCATCTGCTCACGAGCCCGGTCAAGGTTCAGCAACATTGGACACCTCTTCCTTATCGCTAGGTGTGTTGTGGAAGGGCGCTCCCCGCCCGGCCCAAGGGATATTATATACCGCTACCCCCACCCGTCAAGTCAACCGCGCCTCTGGCCTGAACCCGCCGTAGCGGCTATGCGATGCCCTCTTCTTTGAGTTTGCCGGCGACATCGTCAGCCAGACTCTTTTTGATGACCTTCTGGCCATCCCCGGACATGGGGAAGCTGTCCACAATCTCCAGGCGCTCGGGTATCTTGAATTTTGCCATCCTTTTCTCCAGAAGGAAGTCGACCATTTCATCAAAGGTCAAAGACTTGCCGGGCTGTGGGATGACGAAGGCGCAGGCCTTCTCCCCCATCACCGGGTCCGGCATGGGCACTATGGCCACCTGCAATACCCCGGGGTGGGTGATAAGCATGTTCTCCACCTCCACAGGGTAGATGTTCTGGCCTCCGCGGATGATCATGTCCGTGGCCCGTCCCACGACATAGAGGTTGCCGCTCTCGTCGAGCCTTCCCAGGTCCCCCATGCGGTACCACCCCTCCCACCCTTTCCGGCCCCACACCCGCCCGGTTGTATCCGGGTCCCTGTAGTATCCGGAGGAAAAGAGGGCCCCCTTGACCACGATCTCCCCGACCTCACCCACGGACACCTCCCCGCCGTCTTCCGTCAGCAGCCTGACGGCATTGCCGGGATAGGGCTTGCCCACCGAGGCTCGCCGTACCTCGGGAGGGTCATCGATGCTGGTGGAGGTGATGGTGCCGCAGTCGATAGCGCCCATGTCGGTGATGACGCGGCAGCCCATCCTCTCCTCGACCTCCCGGGCCAGGTTATAGGGGCAGACGGCACCGGCATAGAAAAAGGCCCGGAGGGAGCTATAGTCATATTTATCGAAATCCGGATGCTTCACCATCATGGCCATCTGGGCGGGGACCGCTGAGGCAATGGTAACCCTCTCCCGCTCGATGAGCTTAAGGGCCTCCCCGGCCTCGAACCTCTCCAGGAGCACCACCCGGGCGCCGACATGGTGGGCCGTGTAACGGTTGACCACCCCACCGGGCCCCCCGATGACGGGCGCCAGGGCGGCGCAGACATCGTCCGCGGTCATCTTCCATCTGGCCACATCGGTGTTCCCGGTCACCCAGAAGTTGTTGGGCCGCTCCGCGAACTTGGGGAAGCCCGTGGTCCCGCTGGTCATCATCAGGCTGGCGAGGTCGAAGGGTCCGGGCCTGGTCTCCTCCAGGCGATCGGGCCGGTGTCCCCGCTCCGGAGGGCTTTCCGCTAACTCCTTTAGCGAGATGGTCCCTTCCGGGGCATCATCCCCGACGGAGAAAACATACTTAAGCTGCGGCAGGCCCTGGCGGATCTCCCGGACCATATGGCTGTAATCGAAATCATGGAAGAGGGGAACAATGATAACCCCCACGGCTTCGGTTTGGGTGAGGATGTACTCCATCTCACGATGGCGCATGGTCATCATGGTGGGTAGCCCCAGGAGGCCGGCCTTCTCCAGGGCATGGTAGACCAGCATGGTCTCGCATATGTTGGGGAGCTGGGTTACCACCACATCGTCCTTCTTCAGTCCCAGCTCCAGAAAGCCCAGGGCCACCCGGTCATACCACTGTCGGGCCTGGGCCCAGGTGTAGCGATTCGTTGAATCGGCCAAGGCCTCCCTGTGGGGATGCCGGAGGGCATTCTCGTCCCACAGCTCTGAAATACTGGGCTTACCCCAGTATCCCAGCCTTACGAACTCCTCCATCTCCTCCTGCGTGAACCTGGTGGGTTTTATAGGTCACCCCCATGGCGGGCACCGGATAGGTGGATGGGCCCGCCCGGTTTCCCGGTATCCGCCGCCACTATAGCCGCAACAGCTTCATCGCATTGCCCCCCAGTATCATCTGTTTCTCCGGACCGGTGATGGACATTTCCTCAATGGCCTGCAATGTCTCCTCGATCGACGGAGCACCCTGCTCCCTGCCGAAGGGCATGTCGGTGCCAAAGAGAATGTGTTCCGCTCCGAAAAGGGCATAGCCGCACATCAGCGCCGGGGTAAAACCGGTGACCGCCGTGTCATTATAGAACATGCGGAAATACTCGATGGGCGCCCTGGAGAGCCCTGCCAGATGGGTTTCGCGTCCCGGATCGCCCCGGTGGCGAGAGAACTCCTTAATCCTTTCGGTAAAGAAGGGTATACCGCCGCCGCAGTGGTGTGTTATGAACTTGAGGTTTGGATATTTCTCCAGAACGCCGCTGAACACCAGCCGGGCCATGGCTACCTGGGTCTCAAATGGCCAGCCCAGGGCCGCATTGATTCTGTATTTAGAGCTGCTCTCCGTTTCATAGTCCGGCACGGTTTCATCCCTTCGGGGGTGGATCCAGATGGGTAAACCGTGGCCGGCCATTTTTTCATACAGAGGCATGAACTCCGGCAGGTCCAGGGGCTTTCCGTTCACATTGGTGCTTACCTGTACCCCCTTTAGCCCCAAATCATTTATGGCTCTGTCCGTTTCCTTCAGGGCTTCATCCATGTTGTTCATGGCCAGCATGGCCACACCGGCCGCGAACCTATCCGGATGTTTGGCCACGATCTCCGCCATGTCGTCGTTTCCCCTTCGGGCCAGGTCAGCGGCCTCCCGGGGGTCTGAGACCGCTTCCACCGGGGGGATGGCGAAGGTCAGGACCTGCCGAATGTCACTGTGTTTGTCCATTATTTTAAAGCGGATGTCCAGGTCCCACAGGGCTGGTGTGGCATCGATCATTTCCAGCAGGGAGAACCCCGAGGAGACCTTTTTACGAAGAGCAGCCAGGTACTTGGGCGGCATCATGTGGGTATATATGTCTATTTTCATTTCCTCACCATTCCCATCTAAGATAAATACCAAAACCTGGCTTTCCCGAGGCCGGTAACACTACGGGCCGTTACGGCCGGCGCTGGCAGAAACGGCACAGGTCGGTAACGGACACTCTAGGTCTGGGGGCGGCCCTTGTCAAGCCTCATCACTGTCCCAACGGCGGACCGTGCTCGAGGCCTGATTCGCCAGCCGGCAGCACTGTTGCAGCCCTTTCTATCAGGTGTTAAACTGGGTAAAATCAGGACAAAGGGGAGAGCTATGATTAGCGAGCTTGGCCTGGCGACCCCATTTTATGTCACCATACTACTGTGGCTGGCGAAAACGGTTATTCTGGCCTTCATCTGTGGGTTTCTGGCCTGGCTGGGGATCAGGGCCCTGGACGCTGTTACCCCCGACATCCCGGCCAGGCAGCGTATCGGGGAGAGCCCCGTGGCCACAGGCCTCTTCATCGGGGGTTTCTTTAT
>JAZFUS010000253.1:0-5114 GCA_036447315.1 Dehalococcoidia bacterium | reverse complement strand
CCTGGAGCCAATTATGTCCGCCTCAAGTATCCGCCGCATCCTCCGCCCCCTGGTCCGGGACTTCCCGGACTCCACCGTTCGCCAACTCTACTATCAAGCCGTGGCGCGGGGACTGTATCCCCTCACCCAGAAAGCATATCTCCGCTTCAAAGCCGCCCACGGAGGATCGAACTAATGGCCGCCGTTAACAGAATTGTCCGCCTCGATCTCCTCGCCCACGGGAAGGAGATCGCCCGGGAGTATTATGGGATCCTCACCCTCCGCCAGCTCTATTATCAGTGCGTGGCCCGGGGCCATAGCCCGAACAGCCAGAAGGATTACAACCGTCTAAAAGACATCATTTCGGAGGCCCGGATGGCCGGCGCCTTCCCCTTTGACTGGCTGATCGATCGCTCCCGGACGGTCCACTCCGGGGCCTACAATCACCGATCCGCGGACGTGGCGGACGCTCTGGAGAACGCCGCCCAGGCCGTGGCGAATACGCCATATTGGTATCTGTCCGCCGCCAAATGGTGGGGCCAAAAGACCCATGTGTCCGTCTGGGTGGAGAAGGAAGCCCTGGCCGGTGTATTCGAAGGCCCATGTCAGCGTCTGGGCGTGTCCTGGTTCGCTTGCAAGGGCTACCCCTCCCTGTCCAGCCTCTGGGCCTGGGTCAAACAGGTGGAGACCACGGTGGTGGCCGCGGAGGCGGACGGCTGGGGAGGCCTGGACAAGATCGTGATCGTCTACTTCGGAGACCACGATCCGGATGGCTACCAGATCCATAAGACGGCCCTCCGAACCGTCCGGGAGATCGCGGGCCTGGAGGGGATCGATCTCCCCCCGATCACCCTGGAACGGGCCGCCCTGAACCGCGCCCAGATCGAACAGTACAACCCCCCGCCCATGCCGGCCAAGAAGTCCTCCCCCCGGTTCGTTCGTTATGCGGCGGACCACCCCTGGACCAAGGGCGCGGACGGGAAGGAGCGCGCCTGGGAGCTGGACGCCCTCCGCCCCGAACAGCTGGACAAGCTGATCCGGACCAAGGTGGCCGCCCACTATGACCGGCCCCGCCATGATGAAGTCCAGGCCGTGATCGAGGAGAGGCGGGTGGAAATGCGGGCCGAGATGAAGGCCGGAGGCTGGCTCCAGGACGCCCTGGACCGCATAGCGGACGGTGAATGATGATCATTCACCTTGGAGACTGTCTCCCCTGGCTCCGGACGCTCCCGGATAACTCCGTGGGATCCGTGGTCGTAGACCCCCCCTATGGCCTATCGGCTCCGCCGGACATCGCCGTGGTCCTGGAGGCCTGGCTGGCCGGGGAGGCCTACTCCCACGGGTCCGCTGGCTTCATGGCGTCCAAGTGGGACTCCTTTGTCCCGGGGCCACGGGTCTGGAGGGAAGTCCTCCGGGTTCTGAAGCCTGGGGGGTTCCTGGTGGCGTTCGCAGGGACCAGGACGGTGGACCTGATGGGGATCTCCCTCCGCCTGGCTGGGTGGGAGATCCGAGACACGATCCATTGGTGCTATTGGTCCGGGTTTCCCAAGTCCCTGGACGTGTCCAAGGCGGTGGATGGGCTGTTTGGGATGGAGCGGACGGAGGAGATCGGCCGGGGCCACCACCACCGCGCGGCCGATCGCTCCGCCCTGGCTCTGGGCGCGTTCGCCCAAAGCTACCAGGCCGGAGACCACGCCAAAGGGAGCGCCATCCTGGCCCCAGCCCATCCGGACGCCCTCCGCCTGGCCGGGACCGGGACGGCGATCAAGCCGGCCATAGAGCCGGCCATCCTGGCCCGGAAGCCTCTGGAGGCGGTCCCCCTCTCCTGGTTCGCCTCCCAAGGCGTTGACCATATCCACACCAAGGCGCGCGCTATCGCCACCCATCCCGGGGTGGAGACCATCCTCACGGACGGGACGCGCCTCCCATTCAAACCGGGGAGCGTGGAGAACGTGGCCGCCAATGTCCTCCGATGGGGGACCGGAGGCCTGGGGATCGATCGGTGTAGGTTCCGGCCTGGGGATGTCATGTGGCCGGGGCCGGATGGGAACATACCCAGTGAACACTCCGGCCGTGGAGCCGGATCCGATGGCCGAACGGGGATCAATGCCATTGGGACGGGCATAGTCTCCACGCCCCACCAGGGTGGCCGCTTTCCCGCCAACCTCCTCTATTGCCCCAAAGCCTCGCGGGCGGAGCGGGAGCTGGGATGCGATGGCCTCCCCACCAAGACGGGCTTTGAAGCGGTCAAGCGGAAGGAGGGGGCCGCCGGGACGTTGAATCCCAGAGCCGGGGCTGGGAGGACTTCCGAGGGCGTCCGCAACTTCCACCCCACCGTTAAGCCCGTCCGTCTGATGCGGTATCTGGTCCGCCTGGTGACTCCGCCGGGGGAGGTGGTCCTGGACCCCTTCATGGGCTCTGGAGCATGCGGGATCGCCGCCACCTTGGAGGGCTATGGCTACCAAGGCGCGGAGATCGATCCGGACTTCCACCGGATCGCCGCCTCCCGGATCGCCCATGCGGTGGAGTGGCCTGTATCCTGGGCGCATACCGAACCGGGGAGCGCCCTGGAGGCGGACGATTGGGTGGAGAAAGTGACCAAAGCCGGTCAACTGGGGATGTTCTGATGAATTACGATCTATTGATCCTGGGGGCGTTCGCCCTTCCCATAATCTTGGCCATTCTGTCCACGCCACGGACGCGGAAGGCCGCCTGGGTGGCATTGTGGCGGACGGGTGGCTGACAGACACATACTCGCGAGAAAGTATCCCCACGCCACCTAGGTGGGAAACATGTGGCCGGGGCGTAACAAGGTTGTTACGTGGACGGAGTCCTCACGGACGCTAACAACCTGACCCGGATTCTATCGTGACCCTGAAAGCCCGCCGCGCCTTCCCTGACTATGACCTTCTCCTCCCGCTCCTCCCGACCAAATGCCCCCATTGGTCCCATCCCGCTATCTGTGCGGATTGTCTGGAAGCCGCGGAGCGGGCGCTGGACATCCTGGCGGACGTGGCCATGGACGCGGAACTGACCCGGAAGGCCACCTATCTCCTGGCCCGCCGCACCACCACGCGGGCGCAATTCAAGATCGGCTATCGGGTGGCCCGGGAGACCCTGGTGGCGGTCATGAGTCACGATCCCGTGGATGCGGCTGGACTGCGGACAGCCCACCCCCTGGCGTTCAAAGCCCTGGCGGACAAGTGGAACGAGGACGCCACCCTGGCGAACAAGCGCTCCCGCGCGGGACGCGTGGCCAGTCTCCAGGATCTCCCGTTTTAGTCCCCACCTGGAGGGCTCTGGCCACGGCCGGAGCCTTCCCGGAGCGGACTAACGCTCACAACCTGACCCCCCTGGAGCCCCCAAATGGAAACCACCAAAACCATGATCATTCGAACCAGCCACGAACTGGAAGTCCGCCGCCTGGCCCGGGAGAAGGGCGTGGACATCAGCTTCCAGGACATCAGCTGGGAGACCGTCTGGTATTTCATGTGGGGCCACCAGGACGCCCCGCGGGACGTGGAGAAGCGGGATCGCGCCGCCCTGGCCGCCCTCAATTACACCCGCGTGACCTTCAAGGCTGATCGCCCTGGTGACCTTCTGGCCGTGGCCTCCCGTGAGGACGGCGCGCCCACCTTCCTGACCGTCCCCGGAGCGGACTTCAAGTGGACCGTGGAAGCCATGGACGCGATCGACTTCAAACGCTGCGATCGTTGCAACGTTCGCCACGATCGGATCCGGGTCTACATGGTCCAAGGCCAGGGCCAGCTGGGTGGCTCCTGTGCCAAGTCCGCCGCGGAGCGCCTCCGGAGCCAGGTGGCGTTTATGAATGCCCTGGGCCGCATGGGAGCCGGCTGGGAGGACGATGGCTTCCACATGGGCGGCGCTCCGAAGGGGACGGACCCCGGGCTCCTCCTGGCCCTGGCGGAAGTCTCCATCCAGGCTCACGGCGATGTGAAGTCCTCCGAAGGTGGGGCCACCAAACAGGATGTTCTGGATATGGAGTCCGTCTATCGGGACGGCGGGAGGGGCTTTGGAGCCATCCAGAGCGCCCTGGACGGCGTGGACGTGGTGGGCCTCATGGCGGAGGCCCAGGCCTGGCTGGAGTCTCTGGAGGACGGGGACTTCCGCCGCAATCTGACCGTAGCCCTGGAGACCGGCGCCTATCGCCTGGTGGCCTCCCTGGCCTACATCCCCCAAGGCCTCCGCCGCGCCAGGGAGGACGCCGCCAAAGCCGCGCGGAAGGCCTCCTCCTTCCCCTATGACCCCACCGCGGACTCCCTCCTGGCTCGCCTGGAGACCTTCTCCCCGGAGGAGCTGAAGCTCTCCAAGCGGGATGCCACCAAGGTGTTCGAAGGCGTGGCCCCGTCCAAGGGTGGGGCGGCCAAGCTGTCCAAGTGTCTGGCCGGAGCCTGGACCGTCATGTCCCTCCGCTCCTTCGAAGGCTTCTATGGGCTCACCACCTATGCCACCTTTGAGCGCAAAGACGGCGCACGCGTGACCTGGAAGGCCTCTGGGAGCGTGGACGCGGAGGTGGGGGACGTATACCGGCTCCGTGGCTCCGTGGACGCGGACGTGACCGTTAACGAGCGATACGGGAACGAGCGCCGGATCAAGCGGGTGGCCATGCTGGCCGTATAGCGCCCACCCGGAGCCCCCAGGCTGATGGTCTGGGGGTTCCTGGGGCGCGCTATGCCCAGGAGGTTCCTATGGTCAAATTCGCCGTGTTCTGTTGTAAATGCTCCGCCCTCCTGGAAGCTGGGACCACGCCGGTCCCCCTTCGGAAGGGGTGGCGGAAGGCCTGGGCGCCTGGGCTGGAGGAGACCTGGCACACTTGCCCAGAGCATCCCCAGGAGCCGGGGGAGGGCTTCCTGGTCTGGGACCATGCTGGCGTCCTCCTGGAGCCGGTCTCCGTGACCTGGAGCGGCGGTGGGGCGGTCTACACCGTGTCTATCAGTCGAGAGGACGCCGGACTCTGGAAGCGGCGCCCAGAGGGCGGCCATGAGCTGATCGGACACCAGCGGAACCCGGACCAGGACGTGGCCCGGTGGATTGAGGAGATGACCGGCCCAGTCGGATAGTCCCGCTCGAATCGGATATATCGCCCCCATGGGTCTCCTTCTCCTGGTCAGGTT
>JAZFUS010000252.1:0-2906 GCA_036447315.1 Dehalococcoidia bacterium | reverse complement strand
TATTCGCTTCAAGGGTATGGTGCGCAGGAACTTCTTGAGCACTGCTTCATCGGAGAAATAGTCCTTGGCCAGGTCCGTATTTACCATGCCCGGGGCCAGGGCGTTTATGTTGATGCCGTGTATGCCCCATTCCTGCGCCAGACACCGGGTGAACATGGCCACGGCCGCCTTGGACGTGCTGTAGGTTATCATGTAAGGGGTGGCCCTCACCGCCTGGCCCGAGGTGATGTTGATGATCTTCCCCTTTTTCCTCTCGATCATGTGGGGTCCCACCGCCCGGCTGCACAGGAACACCGAGGAGAGGTTGACGTCCATGAGCCAGCGCCACTCCTCCAGGCTGACCGGGGTCTCCTCCACGCCGGGGGACAGGGGGATCTTGAGGCCGGGGATGGGAAGCAGGGGCTTGGTGAGATCGACTCCGGCGTTGTTCACCAGGATGTCGATCCGGCCGAACTCGGCCAGGGCCTTTTCGACCATGTTTTCCACCTGGTCCTCCTTGGAGACATCGGTGGGTATGGGCAGGCACTTCCGGCCCCGGGCCCTGACCTCCTCCGCGGTGCTCTCGATATCCGCCACGGTGCGGGCCGCCGCCACCACATCGGCACCTGACTCGGCAAAGGCCTCGGCGATGCTCCTGCCGATACCCCGCCCCGCCCCGGTTATCAGGGCTGTCTTTCCCTCCAGGCTGAACTCTTTAAGCATACCCGGCCTCCTGTAAAAAGGACTGCTTGTCAGTCCTCTAATTTCTTCAGTCTTGCAGTTTCTTTAGGCCCAGGGACTCCATGAAGGACTCCAGCCTGTCCACCGCCTGGGCCTCATCGAACTCTCTTTTGTCCCCCATGTTACCCTCATAGGTTAATATAGGGATGCCGGCTTCCATAAGGGACAGCCTGTTTTCCATCTGCCCGAAAGCGGTACCCTCGCATCCGCGGTTGAGGTGCATGATCACCCCCTGGGCCTGCCACTGCCGGACGATCATGGGGACGAGGCGGTTCCTGGATTCGGGGGAGAAGAAGCTAATAAAGCTGGTGTGGCCGCTGTCCCGCAACAGGTACCAGCGGACAAGCTCCTCGACGGCCTGCTCCCGGGTCTTCAACACAATGCCCCGCTCCGCCGGTGTCAAGGCCGGCACCAGGCTTCCCGTCTCATCCATGTCCCAGACCCCCATGAGGCCAAAGCAATAGGGTGAGCCCACGGAGATGGCCCCGTACTCCTCCAATATGCGGAAGATCCGGAGGAAATGCCACGGGGGCTGGGAGTCATCGATCACCCGGCACCTCTCCGTGGCCAGCCAGGCGATGCCCTGTTCCACCCGATACTTCGTCTCGTCCCGGAGCATCTCGTAGAACTGGACCGTTTCCGGACGGTGCCTCTCCAGCATGGCCAGTATATACAGGGTAAAGAGAGATTTCTGGTCCAGGGGGGCGGGTACGGCCTTGTTGAGAGCGCAAATCTCGGACCACAGTGAGGCCACCCGAAACTCGTTATTGGCAGCCTCGATGAGCAATTCGTCGTTGTACTCACGCCCGGTGGCCTTCACCATGCCGTCTATGGCGTCAAGAAGCTGGCCGGTGACATACTCTACCTTACGCTCTAACCTGTCCTCGGGCCCCATGGGAAGCTCGACCCCGAAATAGGGCACGCCAAAGTGCTCTTTTACGAACTGGTACCACTTGGCATGGGAATCGCAGAAATGGACGGAGAAACAGAAGTCCGGCTTGGGGAAGGGGCCGCCGAACAGGTACCGGTCCAGCAGCATGGAGCCCCAGTAGCTGCGCAGGTAGGCGCACAGGTCCCGGGCAAAACCCCGGGACTCGGTTTCCTCCTGGCATGCCTGAGCGAACTCGAAATCGGTGGAAATGGCCGCGCCATAGGGCTCGCCGGAGAGGAAGATGTAGTCACCCAACCCAGCCAAAATAGAGACAAAGCTGGCCCCGCTCCCGGTGACGAAGAGCCTGCCGTTTTTCTTGGCATCGGTAAGCTCCCGATAGTGCGCCATCCTTAGCTCTTTGGCCCTCTGCCAGCAGTCCAGGGGCTTCGTGGGCCATAGTTTCAGGGCCGTGTTCGCCATTATGTCAAACTCCTGCCGAGGGGTAACGGGCGCCGGGCCCGAAGTGTAATAATCATATACTATCGCGGAGTGATTATCAAATCCGGACCGGCCTTTTGCGGGCGGCTTTCCTACCTGTTTTACATGATAAAGGAATCGTGATATCATCCGGGCATGGGACAGACGGAACAGCTGCTGGAAGGCTTTACGCAGGTCTTCGGCAGATATGGCGACAACATCGTGGTCGGGCTTTTAACCCTGGGCCTGGGGGTTTTCCTGACCATAGTCTTCGTCAATCCCTATCTGGAGGGCAGGGCGGACCGGAAGATGCACGGGTTCCGCCTGGCCTATGCCATCCGCACCTATAACATGGTGGCGCCCCGGTTCTCCAAGCTGGCCGATTGGCTGGGGTGTCCCGCATCCGTGGCGGGTAAGAGAAAGGCTCCAAAATGGATCGAGGCGGTTATGGGCCGGGGCAAAGAGGCTGCCGTTCTCACCTGGCTGGAGCGGGAGGGCGGACGGGTCCCGAACGATCTCTCCCCCACCCATCAGCTCCCCACGGCCGACATGCTTAAACTGGTGGATGCCTACGAGGCGGACCTGGATATACTGATCGGAGAAGCCAACTCTCTGCAGTTTCTCCTGGAGAAGGATGCCGGAATCATGCTGGTCTTCTGGAGGCTCAAGAAGATATTCGAGGTGGCCCGGCCCACCCTCACGGGCTACGAGGACCTGAGGGCGGACATCGAGACCCGCAACCTGATCACGGCCAACGTGCGCAACGTGCTTACCGCCATTGCTCAGGAGACCGTGCACGCCCTGAAGCTGGCCAGGTCCATCGTGGACCGCTACCCCA
>JAZFUS010000251.1:0-2572 GCA_036447315.1 Dehalococcoidia bacterium | reverse complement strand
GGGCCGAAATAGAGACGGGCCTAATCAGTCAATAGGAGGAATGACATGGCTGAACCATTGGTTGTAACATCACTGACCGCTGAGGCGGCCGGGGCCGAGCTGGCCCCGATACTCCATGCCACCGGGATCCCCGCCGAGATGGACTGGATAGACTACCTGGCTGCTCAGGGGTACGTGTTCATCTCCGCATCGAATAACCTCGGAAACTTCGAGCTGGGTGAGACCGGAGCGGACAACCAGGACATCGACCCGTTGGAGCCGAGCTATATGTTCGACGTGCCAACCGGGATTACCGTTATCCCGCTCTGGGCCAACGTGGCCTTCGAGGTGGTCACGGGCACGGATACCATCCTGGCCATCGTGTCGTGTGAGAACGAGGCCTACAGCTCGGGGGGGACGGCCGCCCTGGCGGTCCAGAACGCCCGGACGGACGCGCCCCGCACCTCAGGGGTGAAGAACATCTACGCCGTGGGCGAGTCCAGCGGGGACATCACCGCGGCCACGCTGACGGCCCCGAGGACCCTTTGGATGTGGTCCAGCCCGACCAGCGCTGCCGGGGGGGACCCTTTCATAGTGGAGTGGCGGCCGGCGGTACATTCGTACCTCGTGGGACCGGCGTCATTCCTGTTCTACTGCCACGCCATCGGCACCGAGGCGAGCTTCCGGGCCACGTTCTCTTGGGCAGAGGTACCCAGCGCGATCATAACCAAGCCGTAGCACAAGGAGGATAGCTATGGATGCAAGAATTGTCCGGGCGACAAGCACCGTTGAACACGCAACTGACGACCATCAGCCGATGGCGTGGCGTGGGACCAGGGACGGTGTGCCCTTCACGGCGGATTGGGTCCAGGCACTGGCCCTGGAGGGGCGGTGCTTTGTATGCGGGATAGGGACGCTGTCGGATGGGGAGGCCCTGCCCAACGCGGCGATAACCACCAAGCTCCCCTCGCTCTGGGTGCGCATCCCCAAGGGCATAACCGGGTTCCCGATCTATGCCGCCATGCAGCTCGAGGCCGCCGGCGACCTGGTAGAGGTCCTGTTGGCCACCACTCAGAACGATATCGGGAACGGCACCTCCAGTGCCGCGGACTACGGGCCGATCAACTTAAGGACCGATGCGATCATTGATTCCAAGGCCATCTGCCGGCAGGAGGCCACGGTGGACACCATCGCGGAGACCAACATCCTGCCCCTGAAACGGATGTACCACGACGATGTGGCCGTTATCACCACGGGCGACTCTTTATTCGAGTGGTCGCTCTTGTGGTCCCCAAGTCCGGTATTCCCGGTCCTCGTGGGGCCGGCCACCTTTGTCCTGTACGTCGGGGCCGATGGCACCAACGCCCCCACGGTGACGGCGCAGATGATATGGGCAGAGGTCCCCAGCAACAGTATTACATAGGAGGTACTGCTATGTCTGATTTGAGGCTTACCAGAGCCATTAACAACCCCGTCCGGGGTACGAATGACGACCAGTGGATGAACATGAGGGGCACCCGGGACGGGGCGCTGTTCACGGCCTCCTGGTTCCAGGCCCTCTCCCTGGAGGGAAGGGTGTTTGCCTGCGGTATCGGGACCCTGTCCGATGGTGAGGCCCTGCCGGCCGCGGTGATCACGACCCTGCGCCCCATGCTGTGGGTCAGGGTGCCCTCGGGGACCACTATCATGCCGGTGTACGCCTCCCTGCAGCTTGAGGCCGCCACGGGGCAGCTGGAGGCCATGGTGGCCATCGACCAGGCCGACATGGGGAATGGGACCTCGAGTGCTGCCGATTACGGGCCGCTGTCCCTGAGGACGGATGCCCCGGTGACATCGAATTGCACCTGTCGCCAGGAGGCCACCGGGGACGTTACGGCGGAGACCAACCTGGCCCCGGTGGGGCGGCTCTACCACGACGACTCGGCCACCAATCTGGTGCATAGCTCGCTGTGGGAGTGGAAGCCCCCCGTTGCCCCCGTGGTGGTGGGGCCGTCCACCTTTGCCATGTATATCGGGGGATCGGCAGCCCCCACGGTGACGGCACAGATCATCTGGGCTGAGGTGCCCAGCACGGACGTTGTGTAACCGGGACCCGGTCCTTCGGGGGAAGGATTCAGCCGAAGGACCGGGAAATAAAACGCCGATGAAGTCCATAAGTTCAAGGAGTTTGTTATGGCTGATTTGAGGGCCCGAAACCTGAGCGGTGTCTGGAGAGACCTCCGTTCCACCCTGAGCGACTTCCTGATTGTTGCACCGAGTCTCAAGACCGTATCGGTTACCAAGCCCCTGGCGGCTGCCGGGGACTATGCTGCTGAGGATTTGATGTCTGAAAAGGCCACTGGCGGTACGGCATGGAAGTTTCCCAACATGGGCCGGGTCAACGGGGGCAGCGGCTATATCACCAAGGCCCAGATTACATGGGACACCACGGCGCTGACCCCACGGATAACCCTGTTCGCGTTTTCCAAGGCCCCCACCTCGGCCACCAACGATAACGTAGCCAATACGGGGGTGTTTAGGGCCGACATACCCTTTCTACCAGGGTCCAATAGACATGATGTCCCTGAGAGACCTTGGAGGGGACTCTGAAGAG
>JAZFUS010000250.1:0-2570 GCA_036447315.1 Dehalococcoidia bacterium | reverse complement strand
CCATGGTGCGCCGCCGGGGTCCCCTGGCGGGGAATCCGGACCTGCAGGGGACGCTGGTGGGGAACGACGGACTGGTGGCCCCCGTATTCTCTGTGGCCTCGGCCCTGGGCCCCGACCCCCTGGGCTATCTGTCCGGCCTGGTGGGGGGCGATGAGCGCTTCTTTGTGGGGGCCCGGCAGGGGGAGGACCGGAACTATAACTACAATGACAACATGGTCCTGGTGGAGGCTATCAGATCGGGCCGTCGCGGCGCCTTTTGGGACATCTTAAGACGTTTATAGTGCGTTTTTGTATTGCGAGAAAGCTGGGAACTTTTGCGAGCTTTGTGCTGCGCCCACTGGAGGCTTTTTTATAAAGCGTGAGCATGGGGAGCGTTTTTGCATTGCGTTTTCGTATTGCGAGGATGCTGGGAGCTCTGGCAAGCTTTATCTGGCGCCCGGGCAAAGTTTTGTGCTATATCGGAGCCTTTTTCGTAATACGTTTTTGCATTGCGTGAACGTTGGGAACTCATGCAGAGCTCTTTCAGCGCCCGGGCAGAGTTTTGTGCTTTATCGGAGCCCTTTTTGTATTGCGTGAATGCTGGGAGCTCTGGCCTACCTCATTCGGCGCCCGGGCAAAGTTTTGTGCTATATCGGGGCTTTTTTGTGTTGGGTGAATACTTACCCCGGCCCCGCCTATAGCTGGGGCCGCCTCCGGTGCCAGTCGGTGGCGGCCTCGAAGGCCTGGGCGGCCCTGAGCACGGTCTCCTCGTCAAAGGGCCTCCCCACTATCTGAAGCCCCATGGGCAGCCCCGAAGAGGTGAAGCCGCAGGGGACCGATATGGCCGGGAACCCTGTGGGGTTTATGGGGGCGGTAAACCTGCCCAGCCCGGCAAACCCGGAGACCACCATCCCGCCGATATTGAGGTTCCGCTCGCCGATCTTGGGGGCGGCCAGGGGCATGGTGGGGGTGATTATGACATCGGCCTTTTTGAGGGCCTCCCGGAATTCCCTGGTGAGGACGCTTCTGGCCCTCTGGGCCTTGATGTAAACGGACGCCGGCAGGAACTGGGCCATCTCCAGGCGGAGGCGGACATCCGATCCGTAATCGTGGGCCCGGGTCTTCAGCCACTTCTCGTGGATGGAGATCGCCTCTCCCGAGATGATGCCCCAGGCTATCTGGGACCCCCGCTTCGCATTGGGCACCGACACCCCCACGGTCGATGCGCCCAGCCCCTTCAGGACCTTGATGGCCTCGTCCACCGCCCCCCGGACCTCGTTCTCCATGGTCTCGAAGAAGAATTCCCCGGGGATGCCCATTTTGAGGCCTTTAACTCCCTCCCGGAGGCTGCGGGTGTAGTCGGGGACGGGGGCCCGGCTGGATGATGGGTCCCGGGGATCATGGCCGGCAACGACCTGAAGCATCATGGCCGCGTCCTCCACCGTGGCGGTCATGGGGCCCATGGTGTCCATCGACCAGGAAAGGGCCGCGGCGCCGGACCGGCTTATCCGGCCGTAGGTGGGCTTGAGCCCCACAATGCCGCACAGGCAGGCGGGAATCCTTACCGAGCCCCCCGAGTCGCTGCCCATGGCCCCGGTGGCCAGGGAGGCCGCCACCGCCGCCGCCGAGCCGCCGGAGGAGCCGCCGGTGATCCGTTCCTCATCCCAGGGGTTTCGGGACGGGCCGTAGTGCGGGTTTTCGCCGGTAGCCCCCAGGGCAAACTCGTGCAGGTTGGTCTTGCCCGTGAGCACGGCCCCCGCCCTCTTGAACCGCTCGGCCACCGCGCCATCCTCGGTGGGGACGAACTCGGACAGGAACTTGGAGCCCACGGTGGTCACGATGCCTTTGGTGTAATACAGGTCCTTCAGGGCGATGGGAATGCCGTGGAGGGGGCCCAGGTAGTTCCCGGCCAGGATATCCCTCTCCGCCTCCCGGGCGGCCCCCAGGGCCTCTTCCGTACAGACGGTGATGTAGGAGTTTAAGCGCCCGTCCAGCTCCTCGATTCGCCCCAGCACGGACCGGGTGACCTCCACCGGGGAGACCTGCTTCTTCTTGATGAGGGGCGCCAGCTCACCTATGGAAAGAAAACACAGCTTCTGGTCTGCCATGGCTTTACTCCTGCTCCAGGGGGAGTATAAAGGCCGGCTCCTCCCCTTCAATTTCGATGTCGTCCAGGACCTTCATATCCTGGAAGGAGCCCAATAGCCAGCGCGGAAGCCGCTCCAGCCGGTCCTGGTCCAGGTTCACTCCGAGCAGTTCGCTCCACCGCTTAAGTGTCTCCGGAGAGAGTGTTTCGCCTTCCATGGGCATGGTCCTCCTTATCATACTTGTCCTTCACCGGAAGGGCCGTCCTTTCTATAACGAAGGGCTACCCCGGACGGTCCCCGGCGCCCCGGTCCCGGTTTTCACTTTATGAGGATTATACTACCCCGGGACGCCTTTGAAAACCAGTTTTCCGTGTTATCATTATTTTATACACACTTTTATAAAGAGAGGGTTATATGGAGACGATGGAGTTAGTGGCGCAGGACGGCCGGGCCAATTTAGAGGACTATGAGCGTGCCTTCGCCTCTTTCGATTGGAAGGAGGTG
>JAZFUS010000249.1:0-4120 GCA_036447315.1 Dehalococcoidia bacterium | reverse complement strand
ATGGTAAACCGATGCTTGCTGGCTGTCAATGCCACAAAGCATTACGGCAATAAGGGAAGTGGCTTGGCCCCGAGGCTATGGTTCTGGGTTGGGGGTACCCTTCCGGATTTCATGGAAACAAAAAGGGGGCGGTTACAAGAGGCGGGCGTGAAACATATCGTGGCGGGAAGCTGTGTCCACCGTGCTTCCTTGACAGCCGGCCGGCGTAGATTCTAATATGGCCCTAGGCGGTGGAGATGGGAAAGACGAGACCAGGCCTTGTGGAGATATGCGCTGTCCAGGGCGAGCTCGCGGCCAATGTCATGAAGTCGCATCTGGAGAGCGAGGGAATCCCCGTCCTGTTGGAATACGATAGCGCGGGCATAGTCTACGGCCTCACGGTGGACGGCCTGGGACAGGTAAGGGTGCTGGTGCCCCAGGAGCTCGCCGAGGAAGCCCGGCGCATTATCGAACCCGAAGAGGCCGCATAACACCCCTCACCTCTCCGTCTTCACCCACAACTCCACTCCATCCGTGCTCAGCGTGATAGTCCCCTGCTCCGAGGTCAGAAAAATCCTGTCCTCCCCCAGCCTCTCCTCCAGCCTGCCCACCACCTCGGGGCTCGGGTGCCCGAAGGTGTTCTCCGCCCCCACGGAGATAACCGCCGCCTGGGGCCCCACCGCCATCAGGGACTGGGGGGAGGTGGAGGTCTTCGAACCGTGATGGCCCACCTTGAACACCGTGCTCCGCAGGCCCGCCCTCCGGGATAGCAGGTCCATCTCCCCCTCCCAACCCACATCCCCCATCAGGAGAAAGCTGACCCCGCCCTTGACCAGCCGCAGCACCACCCCCTTGTCATTGGGCCCGAGGTCAGCCCTGCCCATAATCGCCTCCGAGGGCCCCAGCACCTCCAGGACTATCCCGTCCCCCAACTCCACCCTCTGCCCGGTTCGGGCCGTGAAATAGGGGATACCCTTCTCATCCAGCAGCCTCCGCCACTCACGGTACAACGAGGAGTCCGCGGGGAGGCCCGGCCCCATCACCCGCCCCACCCGGTAGCGGCCCAGCACCTCCACCAGGCCGCCCAGGTGGTCGGCCTCGGGGTGGGTGAGCACCAACAGGTCGAGGCTCCGGTCCCAAAAGGGAAGCTCCCGGCCCAGGGCCAGGGCGATGGCCCGGGGGCTGGGCCCGCCATCGACCAGGACCTGGAGGTGGGAGGGTGTCTGGATAAGGATGGCATCACCCTGCCCCACATCCAGGAAACTCACCTCCAGCCGGCCGGGGGGAGGAGAAACCAGCGCCACCACCCACACCCCGATGGCCCCCAAAAGCAACACCGTGAGTATGCCCCTCCGGGGCAGTCCGGGGGGACGGGCCCGGAGCCGGGAGGCAAGGTCCGTCAGCCTCCGGCGCTGATGTATGGTCCCCAGGACCGCCCCCAACCCCAGGTAATAGCCCCATACCAGAGGGGCCCCGAAGGAGCCCACGGCCACATAGGCCCCGGGCAGGGAGGCAAACCCCTTCACCACCTCGATCATGTAGGAAAGAAAGGGCCAGACCAGCAGCCCGGCCCCCCAGGCCAGGGTGTCCGACACCAGTCCCAGGAAGGCCACCAGGGCCGAACCCAGGATGACGGCAGGCAGGGCCGCCAGAGCCAGAAGGGTAGCCGGGAGGCTCACCGCGGAGACAATCCCGAAATGGTGGGCGATCAGGGGCCAGGTGGCCAGGACCGCACTCAGGCTCAGGGCCGCGGACCTGCCCAGGAACCGGAAAAAGGGGGCCAGGAAGATAAGCCCCGCCAGGGCCAGGAAGCTGAGCTGGAAGCCCACGTCCCACAGGATGTGGGGATGAATCCCCACCATGGCCGCGGCGGCGAAGACCAGGGCAGTGGGGGTGCTTCGCTGCCGGCCCAGATACTCCGCGGCCAGGAAAAGGCTCATCATCACCCCCGCCCGAATGGCCGGGGGGCGCATCCCGGAGAGGATGATATACAGCCACAGGGCCAGTAGAGGCAGCAGGATATAGTAGGGCCGCTCCCGGCCCAGGGCCCATATCCCCAGGCCCAGCAGAAGGCCGGCCACAATAGCCACATGAAGACCCGATATGGCCAGAAGGTGGGCTGTCCCCGTCTGGACGAAAGTGGCCTTGAGCGTTCGGGGTATATTGCCTCGCAGCCCCAGGAGAATGCCCTGGGCCAGGGAGCCCTGGGGTTCGGGGAGGGCTTGGGCCAGGGACCTGGAGAGGCGGTGCCTCAGGGAGGAAAGGCTCCCCACCACAGGGGAGCCCTGCCCCACCGCCACCCGCTCCACCCGGGGAAAGTCCATGGCGGAGAGAACACCCTGGCGGGCCAGCCGGTCCCGATAGTAGTGCCTGGTATCGAAGCCATCTTCCTGGGTCCAGGGCACAACCAGACCCCCCGCCACCCTCAGCCCATCGCCATACCTGTAGGCGGGGAACCGGGCCAGCCGCAGCAGAAGCCGCCCCGAGACCTCCCGCCTCTTCCCACCGACCTGGACCTCAGCGGCCGAGAGACGCAGGCGGATGAAGTTGTCCTCCAGCTCCGGTTCCTTATCCACCACCCCCCACACCACCACCTCACCAACCCCATTGTAGAAAGAAAGGGCCTGCTCACCGGTCTCGGGCAGGCTGGCCTGGAAGCGAAGCATGGCTCCGAAGAAGGCCAACCCACAGATCCCGGCCACAAGCAGGGCCTTCCGGCGGCGTCCCAGGAGTCCCAGCGCCAGAGAGAGCACCAGGCCGGAGAGCACAATGCCCCAGAAAGGGGCAAATCCGGCCCCGAAAAGGATGCCCAATATCCAGGCGCCGCCGAGATAGATAAGGGTCAAAGACCCGCCCCGAAGCTAGTCACTCACTGTGATCCGGCCCTTGATCTTCTCATAGGTCTTGGGGCCTATGCCCTTTACCCTGGTCAGGTCCCTTATGCTCTGGAAGGGGCCGTTACTCGTGCGGTCGTCGGCGATGGCCTGGGCCAGCTGGGGCCCGATCCCCACCAGGGCCTCCAGGAGCCAGGGTTCCGCGGAATTGATATCGAGTCTCTGGGGTAGGGCATCCCGGCCCGCCTCGGGGACGATGACCCTCACCCTGCCGGGATCGGCACCGGGGGTGATGCCCCCGGCCGCCGTGAGCAGGTCATCGATGGTATCGCCTTCCCGGAAGGGATAGAATCCCGGGGCGTCCACCGCTCCACCTACATAGACCTCCGATTCCACCCCGGGGGGAGGAGGAGGCCGGATGGCCACGGACTCACCCCTCCCGCCGCCGATAGAAAGGAAAGCGATACCCGCCGCGATGAGGGCAAACAGGAAGACCGCCACAGTAACCCACCACCGCTCTAAAAATCCGGACATAGGCTACAACCTCACCCAGGCCTATTAAATAGAGCTTCCATCCTCCGGGAGAAAACGCCCATGCCCCGTCATTCCCCCGGCTCTCCAGCCGTGGGGGAAGCGAAGACCATGGTTCTGTCATCGGGGAACCACAGGGGACTGGTGGCATTTAAGGCAGGGGTGGGGAGTGAGACCGCCATTTCCCACCGGGGATGGCTAAAGTAGAGGCCGAATTTGCCCCCCCGGTCTGAGGCGAAGCCCACGAACCCACCACTGGGGCGCCAGGTAGGGTCCCGGTCATCGGCGGTATCTTGGGTGAGCTGGCTCAGCTTACCATCCGACAAATTTATTATATATATATCCCAGTTTTCGTTTCGATTGGACTCGAAGGCAACGGCGTTGCTCTCGGGAGACCAGACAGGATTGGCATCGTCAGCCGGGTCGGAGGTGAGCCTGATGGGCATCCCCCCCCCGGGGGGCATGCTATATATGTCCCGGTTGCCGTTCCTATCGGACTCGAAAGCAATAGCGTTTCCATCGGCAGACCAGGCGGGATTGGTCTCATCGGAAGGGTCAGAGGTGAGCCTTATAGGCGAGTCCCCATGGGCCGGCATAATATATATGTCCCAGTTGCCCCGGGCATCGGAGGCATAGGCGATGCTGGACCCATCGGGGGACCAGGTGGGGCTGACCTCATTGGCCGGGGTGGTGGTAATCCTGACCGGCACACCCCCCTGGGGAGAGATCGTATAGATATCGTAGCTCCCCTCCCTGTTGGAGGCAAAGCCGATGAG
>JAZFUS010000248.1:0-6172 GCA_036447315.1 Dehalococcoidia bacterium | reverse complement strand
GCTTACCCGGTTCCAGGTGTTCAGCCGGGACCGCTTCACCTGCCAGTACTGTGGGAGGGAACCCCGGGAGCTTACCCTGGACCACGTGGTACCCCGCCACCTGGGGGGTGAACATACCTGGGAGAATGTGGTCAGCGCCTGCGTCCCCTGCAACCGGAAAAAAGCGGGGTACCAACCCTCCGAGGCCGGGATGAAGCTCATTCATAAGCCCACCCGCCCCAGGCCGGACGGCTTTCATGTTCCCCATCGGCTGCGCACAATATACGACCAATGGAACAAATTCCTGCCTCAGTAGCCGGAGGCCCCCGCCTCCTTTCCCGGAATGATCTACCGGGGGCGGCGGCCCTCCTTCGGGGCTGAGCCTTCCTTCGGGGCCGGGCCCTCCTTCGGGGCCGGGCCTTCCTTCGGGGCTGAGCCTTCCTTCGGGGCCGGGCCTTCCTTCAGGTCGCCGATCTGGTCCAGGGGGTATTCCACCTGGCCGCCGCTGGGCAATTGCACCACCACGGCTTCCTTGAGGGGAATGGTCCAGAGGACGGTGGCCGGACCCATGGGGGTCTCCACCGTTCGACCCTTCTTGGGCAGCCGCTGCTTGAGAAGGCGGTACTGCTCGATTTCGTAGGCCAGGCAGCAGAGGAGACGGCCGCAGACTCCGGAGATCTTTAAGGGGTTCAAGGGGAGGTCTTGCTCCTTGGCCATGCGAATCGAGATGGGGCTGAACTCGGTGAGATGGGTGGCGCAGCAGAGGTTTAGGCCACAGCGCCCCACCCCTCCCAGGATTTTGGTCTCGTCCCGGGGCCCCACCTGCCTCATCTCTATCCGGCCCCTGAGGCTCTTGCCCAGATCCCGGACCAGCCCCCGGAAATCAACCCTCTCCCCGGCGGTGAAGAACACGGTGAAGTGATTGCCCTCCAGATTGCTCTCCACCGACAGGAGCTTCATGGGCAGTCGCATCCGGACCACCAGCTCCTGCCCCCGCTCCAGGGCCTCCCGCTCCGTCCTCTCCAACTCCCGGGCCTTCTCGATATCCTCGGGCTGGGCGCTGCGCAGGATGGTTTTCAGGGGCTGGTGGACCTGGTTGGCCGGTACCTCCCGGGGCGGAGTGACCACCACCCCCAGCTCCGGGCCCCGGGCCGTTTCCACCACGACCTCATCTCCCGTCTCCAGCTCCAGCCCCGCCGGATCGAAGGAATACACCTTTCCGGATGGCTTGAATCTAATCCCAGCTACTTCGGGCATGACTTATCACCTGCTTTGGGCCCGGGGTAGGTCCAGCATTAGCACCTCCAGGGCCAGACGTTGGTTTACGTTGTGGCGGAGCTGATACAGTGCAGCCGCGATGCTGGTCATGGCTGCTTTTATCTGAGCCAGGGTAAAGCTCCGGGCCCCACGGGCCAGGATATCCTTCTGGTCTATGTTGGTTGTCCAGCGCCCGCACCCCTCTTTTATCAGCATCAGGTCCCGCCACCAGTCCAGCCACAGTTGAAGGGTGTCCAGGATGGTGTCCCGGTCGGCTTCAAACTGGCTGGCCAGTTGGGCTGCATGGGCGAAACGCTGCTCCAGGCCGGCGGCGGCCAGCTCGACGAGGCCGGCCAGCTTTTCCCGGCGCTGGTGGAGGAGGTCCTCGTTATCCTTTACGGCCAGTGCCCAGCCCAGGCGGCCGCCGGATAGCCGGGACAGGAGTTGGGCCCGTTCCGGCTCTACCGTCCAGTGTTTCACCAGCGCCGCCTCCATCGCCGCCGCGGACAGGGGTGGGAACTCTACCCTCTGGCAGCGGGAGGTCACGGTGGGCAGCAGGGCCTCCTCATCGCTGGCCACGAGGATGAAAACCACCGAGGGAGGGGGCTCCTCCAGGGTCTTGAGCAGGCCGTTGCCGGCCTCTTGGGAAAGGAGATCGGCCTCCTCGATGATGATGACCCGGCACTTGCCCTCAAAGGGCGGGAGGTAGGTGGCCTTTTCAATTTCCCGTATCTGATCGATGCCTATCTCCGTCCGGAGCCGGCCCGTCCGCTCGGAAACCTGGAGCCCCACTATCTGGACATCGGCGTGTTTGCCGGCGGCGATGCGCAGGCAGGAGCGGCACTCCCCGCAGGGGGCGGCCGCCTCCAGGCAGTTGAGGGCCTGGGCGAAGCCCAGGGCTGTGGTCTTCTTGCCCACCTGGGAGGGACCCACGAAGAGGTAGGCGTGGGCATGACCCCCACTTTTCAGGCCTCCATCGAGAAAGGCCACGGCCCTATCCTGTCCCTGAATTTGCCACATGTTACACCAGATCACACGACATCAGCTGCTCATAGCTCTCCCGGCGCCGTATCAGCCGTGCCCGGCCCTCCCTGACCATTATGATGGGAGGCCTGGGGAAAGCATTGTAGTTGGAGGACATGGGGATGCAGTAGGCCCCTGAAGCCGGAATGGCGATGATGTCCCCGGCCCCGAGGATGGGCAGCGCCACGTCTTTGACCAGGATGTCCCCCGATTCGCAGAACCGACCCGAAAGGGTTACCTTCTCCATATCCGGGTTCCCCGCCTTGCTGGCCGCCATGGCTTCGTACCGTGCCCCGTACAGGGGAGGGCGAATGTTATCCCCCATGCCGCCGTCCAACGAAACATACTTTCGGATGCCCGGTATCTCCTTGGTGGCCCCGGTGCGGTACAGGGCCACGCCGGACCGGCCCACCATGGACCTTCCCGGCTCCACCACCAGCCGGGGCGGGTCTATACCCAGATTTGAGATGTCGGCGGTGAGGGCCGTTACGATGGCCTGGGCATAGTGGGATATGGGGGGGGCCGGCGAGTCCGCGGTATAGGATAGGGCGTATCCCCCTCCCGGGCTGAACTCCTTCAGGTCCAGTCCGTGCTTGGCCTTCATCTTGGCCGCCAGATCGAGAATAATAGCGATGGCCTGCTGGTACGGTTCCACCTCGAAGATCGGGGAGCCCAGGTGGAGGTGCAGGCCGATGAGGTTGAGATAGGGTGAGGCCTGGGCCTGGGCCACCGCTTCATCGGCCTGGGCCAGCAGAAAACCGAACTTGCTGTCCGTCACTCCCGTGGTGGTCAGGTGATGGGTATGCGGGTCAATGCCCGGAGAGAGGCGGAGCAGGATATCCTGTATCCTTCCCCGCTCCTGGGCCAGGCTCGAGAGCAGGGATAGCTCATAGAAGTTGTCCACCACCACCCGGCCTATCTTCCAGTCCAGGGCCTCGGTCAGCTCCGCCGGCGACTTATTGTTGCCGTGGAAGTATATCTTATCGCGGGGAAAATTGACGGAGCGGGCGATGGCCAGTTCCCCCCCGGAGACCACGTCCAGCCCCAGGCCCTCATCTTTCATCAGCTGGGCCAGCGCCCTGCAGATAAAGGCCTTAGCGGCATAGAGGACCAGGGTGTCGGGGTAGCGGCTCTGGAACTCCTCCTTGAACTCGGCGGCCCGGTGGCGCAGGGTGGCCTCATCGAACAGGTACAGGGGTGTCCCGAATTCCCGGGCCAGCTCTACCGTGTCGCAGCCGCCGATAAAGAGGTGATTGTTCTTGATTTCAGCGGTTTCGGGAAAGACCCCAGCCTGGGCCTCTTTGCCGGGAAAGGTCATATCAGCCTCCAACCACCAGGTATCTCTCACCGTCCAGGGCCACCCTGCCCTCCTGTTCCAGCTTCACCAGATGGGCCTTGGCCTGGTCTTTGGCCATGGGCACCACCTTGGGTTCCAGCTCGGGATAGATGGCCTTTATCAGGTCATCTATGGTGTTCTTTCCCTCCTTCAGGCAGGAGAGCACGTGCCCCTCCCGCTCCCGGCGGTGCTGGATCAGCTCCTGAAGCTTGCGCTGGGGGGAACGGACCAGGGAGCCGTGGCCGGGGCAGATCACCTGGATATCATATCGGAGGAGCTTCTCCAGGGAGGCGATATACTGGGCCATGTCCCCCTCTTTGGGGCGGATTACCGTGGTGCCGATGCCCATCACGTGGTCGCCGGCGAAGAGCACCCCGGAGTCTTTGAGGAGCAAACAGATGTGGCCCGCGGTGTGGCCCGGTGTGTGAATGACCTCCATCTCCCGGCCCGCTATTTCGATAATATCGCCATCCTCCGGCCTCCGGTCTATGCCCCGCAGCCTCTTCCCGTCCAGCGGGTGGACGGCCACCCTGGCCCCGGTGACCTCCTTGATCCTTTTGGCCCCGCCCCAGTGGTCCGGGTGGCGGTGGGTGATGTAGATGGAGTCCAGCCGGGGGGAGCCCATCTCGTTGAGGTAGTCCAGCCGGACCTGCACCTGGGCAGGACGGTTCAACCCCGAGTCGATGAGCAGCGCTCCCTCTCCCAACACCAGATAGACATTGGGCGGGAACAGCCCCGGGGTGCGCTGGCGGCCCGCGGGTATGGAGTGAATGCCGGGCAGAATCTCCACTATTACCTCATCCCTGCCTGTCCACCGCGGGGGGCCTGCCCCTTCTGGGGCCCGGTCCCGGCGGTGCGGCCCGTTTCTCCCCACGGTCCCAGCGATAGTCGGGGGCGGTGATAAACCAGACAGTGCTCAAGGAGGGGTCGCCCATCCTGGAGCTGATGCGGCCGTCGAACTCATCCAGTGCCTGGCAGGAGGTGATCACCGTGGGCAGCCGGGCGCTGTAGCGATAGTCGATTATCTGGTAGAGCTTGGCCTCGGCCCAGGGGGTGCTGTGGTGCTGGCCGAAATCGTCCAGGATGAGCAGGGGCGCCCTCCTCACCTGCTCGAAGAGCCTGTCATGGGTCGTCCCTCCTTGGGGGTTGAAGGCGGCGCGCAGGTGGTCTAAGAGGTCGGGCACGCCCATGAAGAGGGCGGGACGGCCCCGGCCTGTCTCGTGGTTGGCGATGGCCGCCGCCAGGTGCGTCTTGCCACAGCCGTTGGTGCCCAGGAGCACCAGCCAGCCCTCGGGTTTCCCGGCGAAATCGCGCGCCAGACTCAAGGCGTAATTCAGGCTCTCGCGCTGGTCATGCTCCAGGTCGGGCCGGGGCTTGAACCGGTCGAAGGTCATCCCTTTCAGCAGCTCCAGCTCCAGGCCGCCTATCTGGTCCTCGCCGGGAGAGGGCCCCTCCTCCACCAGGTGCACCTGGCTGAGGTCGGGGTCGGTCAGGCGGGTGCGCATCCCCTCCTCCGTCTCCTCCAGGGGGACTCGGGTGGTGACGACCGTGGGCAGACGGAGGTTGAAGCGGTGGTTTATGATCTGGAACAGCTTCTCCCGGGCCCAGGGGCTGGTGGTGTGTTGGCCCAGGTCATCCAGGACCAGGAGGGGGGCGCCGCGCACCTGGGCGGCGAGCTCGTCAAAGGAGACCTCGCTCTGGGGACTGAAGGTGGAACGCAGGTGGTCCAGAAACTCGGAAACGATGATGAACAGGGCCGGCTGCCCCTCGGCTATCCTCTGGTTGGTGATGGCGGCGGCCAGGTGGGTCTTGCCGCTGCCTGAGGGCCCCAGGAGCACCAGCCATCCCTGGGGGTCCCGGGCGAAGGCCTGGGAGGCATCCAGGGCACGGCGAAACCGCTCCTGGTTCGGAGCGTCACCTCTTCTCCCCTGGGGGATGATGGTCTCGAAAGAGAGCCGGGCCAGGGGCCCCAGATTGGAGTAGCGCTCCAGGTAGGCGGACCGGCCCCTCTCCCACTGCTCCTCGGTGCAGCGGCAGGGCTCCACCTGGGTATAGTCGGCCAGCCCCGAGGGCAGCCGGGGGTGGACAAAGCCCGCCCCCCCGCACAGGGGACACGGGGCATTTTTATCCTCTGTACCCCCTATGCCGTCAGCCTCCGCCGGAGCCCCTTTGCCTATTTTGGATTCTCCGGGCGTACTGCTCTGCCGCCTTTTTATAATCTCGCTCAGGCTTTCCATCGTTATTCCCCTCGTCCTTGCCCTCCGCCTCCCAGCGCTCCAGGATGCGGGAGATATAGCGCCAGCTGCGCTTTTTCAGGTCTACGGCCTCCCGGAAGGCCTCCTCTATCCAGGGGGCGGGGTAGGCGGCCTCCGCCTCCTTCAGCTCCTCGGCCAGCATGGGGGTGAGGATGCCGATGTTCTGCTCATAGAGGGTATAGATATCCCGGCGCTCACCCCCGACCGCTTCGGGCTGGTCCCGGGGCACGGGGTCCCCTAGGTCCATCTCCCCCCTCTCTATCCTGTCCACGACCTGCCGGGAGGCGTCATCGTTGATGAAGTATAGCCGATGTGTCTGACC
>JAZFUS010000247.1:0-13728 GCA_036447315.1 Dehalococcoidia bacterium | reverse complement strand
GCTGCTGGAGGAGGAGCTGGAGTGGATCATCAAATCCCGCAAGTACTTCACGCTCCACAGGTTCCGCCCCGGCGGTTATTAGCCACTCCCCATACCGGCGCGAAACCGGCGCGAAACCGGCGCGAAACCGGAATTTTAACCGAGGGAAGAGGGATATCTTGTCCAGGTCCTCCATCCAGGTACTGGCCCCCGACGTGATCTCCAAGATAGCCGCCGGGGAGGTCATCGAGAGACCGGCCTCGGTGGTCAAGGAGCTTGTGGAGAACTCCCTGGATGCCGGGGCCACCCAGGTATCCATCGAGGCCCGGGGTGGTGGGGTGGGGCTCATCCGGGTGTCCGATAACGGGGAGGGAATCCCGGCGGACCAGGTGGAGCTGGCCTTTCACCGCAACGCCACCAGCAAACTGGCCTCCGCCTCCGACCTGGAGACCATTGCCAGCCTGGGCTTTCGCGGGGAGGCCCTGCCCTCCATCGCCTCCGTGGCCGAGGTGGAGATGTTCTCCCTGTCGGCGGGGGAGACGGCGGGCACCCTGGTCACCATCCGGGAGGGGCGAGTGGTCCAGCGGGCCAGCCGGGGCCGTCCCCAGGGGACCGCGGTCACGGTGCGCAACCTGTTTCGGGCCGTCCCCGCCCGGCTCAAGTTCCTCAAGTCGTCCGCCACGGAGAACGGGCACATCGCCAACCTGGTGGACCAGTACGCCCTGGCCCACCCCGAGGTGCGGTTCCTGCTGTATATGGAGGGACGGGCGTCCCTGCGCTCCCCCGGGACCGGACAGCCCAGGGATGGTGTGGCGGCGGTCTACGGCATCGAGGTGGCCCAGGCCATGCTGGAGCTGGATAACGGGGATGGGGAGGCCCCCCGGCCCCGGATAACCGGCCTGGTGGCCCCGCCACGGTTAGCCCGGGCCAGCCGCGGCTACCTCAGCTTCTTCGTCAACGGGCGCTGGGTCCAGAGCCGGATGATGGCCCGGGCCGTGGAGGACGCCTATCACGGCCTCCTGATGGTGGGGAAGCACCCCGTGGTCGTCATCCACGTATCCGTGCCGCCTCAGGACGTGGATGTCAATATCCACCCCTCCAAGGCCGAGGTGAAGTTCCGGCAGGACCAGGCCGTTTTCTCGGCGCTGCAGCGGGAGGTGAGGAGGGTCCTGGTCGAGGAGACACCCGTCCCCCACATGGAGCCATCCATCCCCAGATTGGAGCCGGACCCGGCGCGGACGGCCCCCATGATGGACCTCGCCCCCCTGTTCGCGGCCTCCCCCTCCCCCGGCCCCGCCCCCCAGGCCGCGCCCGAGTTGCCCGTCCTGCGGGTCCTGGGCCAGATGGCCTCCACCTACATCATCGCCGAGGGGCCCCAGGGATTATATCTGGTCGACCAGCATGCCGCCCACGAGCGTATCCTCTTCGAAAGGGTCGTTGCCCAGAGGGAGAGCCGCCAGGTGGACGTCCAGGGGCTCCTGGAGCCGCTGACCATCGAGGTCAGCCCCCGCCAGCAGGAGTCCCTTCAGGAGCGCGGAGAGGACCTCTCGGCCTTTGGGTTCCAGATCGAGCCCTTCGGCGAGCGGACCTACCTGGTGCGCGCCGTTCCCGCCCTCCTGGCGGGGCAGGACCTGGCCCAGGCGGTCCTGGAGGTGGTGGACACCCTGGGCGAGGGCGCCGAGTCCGACTGGCAGGAGAGGGTCGCCATCTCGCTGTGCTGCCACGGGGCGGTCAGGGCGGGCCAGGTGCTTTCCCCCGAGGAGATGCGCCAGCTGGTCCGCGACCTGGAGACCACCAACATGCCCCGGACCTGCCCCCACGGGCGCCCCACCACCGTCCACTTCAGCGCCGGGCAGCTCGAAAAGGAGTTCGGAAGGCACTGATTCCTTCGGACAGCGTAGCCCCGACAGCAGTTCCCAACTATGCCTCCGGCCCGAAAACTTACAGCTTCAAGTAGCCGTGGGCGTAGAGCGTCCTGTTCTCCAGCGTCTGGATGGTCTTGACCGTGTCCCGCAGGGCGGTGTCGGACATATCCACCCCGGAAGCATCGAAACCCTCGCCGACGGCATAGGCATCGAAAAGATCGACATAGAGCTTGCCCAGGGGTGTGGAGCCGTCCCGGGCCTCCACGATGCGTATGGTCTCCATAAGCTCTTTATCCAGGGCATCGACGATGGCGGAATCCAGGCCGGCGCCCATCATCATGACCAGGAACACCCGGTTAAGGAGGGGCCGCAGCTCGGACGGGCAGCTGTTGGAGATGTTGGAGAGGCCGCAGGTGGTCTGGGGAGGGGGGTCGCTGATCATCTTGAACATGCGCACCGCCTCGATGGTGGGCAGGGCCTGGTCCTGATTGCCGTTCACCGTGAGT
Organism: Dehalococcoidia bacterium; assembly: GCA_036447315.1. Lineage (GTDB taxonomy): Bacteria > Chloroflexota > Dehalococcoidia > JACVQG01 > JAZFUS01 > JAZFUS01. The sequence continues at coordinate 11,378 of JAZFUS010000247.1, read as the reverse complement.
ACCAGGGGGTCGAGAAAGATGTCCTCCAGGGGAATTCCGTGCTCGGCGGCGGCGGGGAAGATGGCCTCCGTGGCCAGCTCCAGCCGGGCATCGGAGGAGGTGGGCAGCCCCGAACCGGCCAGGGTCAGGGCGATGATGTTGGCCTTGAACCGGGCGGCCAGGGGCATGAGGGCGGCGATACGCTCCGGGGTGGCATCGGTGGAGTTGATGATAGGGCTCGTCCGGCACACCTTCAGGCCGGCCTCCATGGCGGCGGCATTGGTGGTATCCAGGGAGAGTCGGACATCGCTAACCTCCTGGACGGTCTCCACCATCCAGGGCATGATCTCGGCCCCGGCCTTTTTCTGGGGGCCGATATTGAGGTCCAAAACCTGGGCCCCGGCCTTTACCTGCCTCAGGGCCAGGTCCTGAATGAAGGCTTTATCCCGGCCCTCTATGGCCGCTCTGACACTGGGCGCGATAACATGGATACTCTCCCCAATGGCGATCATACTTTTTTGCCCTCCTTAAAGGCGATCCTATAGGAGTCCTAATTTTTGGGCTATGTCCCGCACCGCCCGCACGAGGGGCGAATCATCGGGCAGCTGGACCAGGGGCAGCCCCCGGCTGTCCAGCTCCGCGGCCCGGGGGTCGGTGGGTATGGTGCTTATCAGCTCCATGCCCGACTCCGCCACGGCCTTTTCCATCTCGGGGGTCAGATCGCCGTCCAAGCGGTTGATGACCAGGGCGACCCTGCCCACCGAGGTCCTGATCTCGCCGATGAGCTCCTTCACCCGGACAGCGGTGACCATGCCCCGCATGGAGACATCGGAGACGATGATCAGCGCATCCAGGTCCGCGGTGGTCTGGCGGCTGATGTGCTCCAGTCCCGCCTCGTTGTCGATAACCACATAGGCGTAGTTGGTCTCCAAGCGGTCGATGACGTTGCGCAGCATGTTGTTGGCGGCGCAGTAACACCCCGGCCCCTCGGGGCGCCCCATAGCCAGCAGGTCCAAACCCTGGGACTCCACCAGGGACTCATGGATGCGCAGGTCGATATAGTCCTGCTTGGCCATGCCCGGGTCGAAGCGCCCTCCCTTTACCTGGGCCAGCATCTCCTCCCGGATCCCGCCCACCGTGTCCTCCAGGGGCAGGCCCAGGGCCAGGTGGAGATTGGAGCTGGGGTCGCCGTCGATGGCCAGCACCACTCCCTTTTCGGCCAGGAGCTTGACCAGCAGGGCGGAAATGGAGGTCTTGCCCGTGCCCCCCTTCCCCGCGACGGCAATAGTCGTGGTCACAGCAACAGGTCCCCGGCTACGGATTCCAGGCCCAGTTCGGAGAGCTTCTCCCGGGTGGGGATGCCCGTTTTGATGTCCCAGCCCTTCTCATCGTAGTAGTTGTCCAGCAACCCCTCCACGTCGTCGGCGGTCACCGCCTTGGTGCCGAAGTAGTCCATAAGGACCGTCTCCGTGCCGTCGGGCTGCTTCAGGGGCTCCAGCCAGCGCCGGGGGAAGCGGTCGTCCCTGCGTCCGAAACCCTCCCGGGCGTTGGCCGCCCGGTACACGTTATAGGCCCTCTCCGCATTTTTCAGAAGCTCCCCCGGGCTTATCTCGATGCCCGTGGCCGCTCCAAAGAGCTCGGCGCAGGTTTCTAAGTCATAGAGGCGGGAGCTCTGCATGCGGAAGCATATGCCCAGGCAGTTGAGGAGGATGCCCCAGTTGTCGTAGTGGGCCACGAACCTGCCCAGGTCGAACCCGGGCGGGACGAAGATCCGCTCCATGGCCTCCGGGGTGAAGCCCCGGGTGGACATCACCTTCTTGAAGAAATCGGGGTTTCTGCCCTTGGCCACGGTGATGCCGCCCACGGGCATGTCATGGGCCCCGCGGGGGCTGGTTACCGGCCCGAAGGTCTCCACCCCCAGGCTGATGCGGGCATCGAAGTCGGGCTCGGTGCCCTTGATGTGGTAGGCATACCTCTCGCAGTCCCGGCCTATCTTCTCGATGGCCCCCAGCCAGCCCTCGGCCAGGACCGCCCCAAAGCCCTTTCGCTCAGCGGTAAGATGGAGCATCCGGGACAGCGCCTCATAGCCACCTTTAAGCTCCAGGCCCCCGGTGTCCTCTTTGGTCAGGATCCCCTTCTCAAAGAGGTCCACGGTGAAATCATAGAGGGAGGAGAAGGTGAGGGCATCTATACCCAGCCTGTTGGCATCGTCGAACAGCTTCACCGCCCGGTTCAGGTCCTCCGCCCCTCCCCTGATGCCGAAGGACAGGGCCGCCGCGTCCGAGGTGGAGGTGGGGGAGACCAGGCCGGCGAACTCTCCCTCCTTGATCTCCAGAAGATATTTGTCGGGGGTGAGGCAGCTGGGGCAGCCGATGAAGGACCTCCTCATCTTGAGGAAGCGCTCCGTCCCGTAGAGCTCCACCGCCTCCTCGGCGGGAAAGACCTCGGTCTGGTTGTGATGAATGAAGAATCCCGCCTTGGCCCAGGTATCATAGACCAGGTAGAGGCCCAGGTCCATCCATTTCTGCCGCAGGGGGTCGCTCAGGGCCGCGTCCCGCAGCCCCTCCACCGCCGTGCCGAACCGGCCGGCGTCCTTGACCCCGATTCCCCGGCTGCCCCGGACCACGATGGCCTTCAGGTTCTTGGAGCCCAGGTTGGCGGCATTGGAGCGGCCCAGGGTGGAGCACTTGTCCACCAGGGCGATCCCGATTTTGACCCCGTTCTCCCCGGCGGGGCCGATGCAGAGGATGCTGGCGATCCCGCCGTGCTTTTCCCGAAGGTCGTCGGTGGCCTCGGTCAGGTCCCTTCCCCAGAGCGACCGGGCGTCGAGGATCTCCACCTCGGAGTCGAAGATGTTGATATATACCGGCCCCTCGGCCCGGCCGGTGACCACCACGTGGTCATAGCCGGCCCACTTCAGCATGGAGCCGAAATAGCCCGAGCCCACGGCGGTGGAGATGGTCCCCGAGGCCGGGCACTTGGTGGTCAGGAACGACTTGGGCGTGGAGGGGCTTAAGGTTCCGGTGAGGGCTCCCGCCCCGAAGATGAGGGGCATGGCGGGGGCCAGGGCATCGGTGCCCGGCGGAATCAGGTCGTAGGCCAGCCTGGCGTTGATGCCCCACCCGCCGATATAGCCCTCGATAAGCTCCGGGCGAAGCTCCTCTGTTCGCACCTCACGGGTGGTGAGGTCGATGTATAGTATCTGGCCGGCATGGCCGTAGCTTGCCACGTTTACCCTCCTGGATGAGACTCAGCGCCTCGAGAACGGACCTCCCGGGTGGTGAGGTCGACGTATAGTATCTGGCCGGCATGGCCATAGCTCGCCACGGTTTACCTCCTAGACGAGACTCAGTGCCTCGAAAACGCAGTTCTCCGCGCAGATGCCGCAGGCGGTACAGTCCTCGGTGAAATCGATATGGAACTCGTAGCCGCTCCCCCCACGCTCGATGGCGATCCAGGACTTCAAGGGGTTGAACTCGCCCGAGTATTCCTGGGAGCAGAGGAGCTGGCAGCGAAGACAGCCCACGCATTTTTCCTGAGTAATCTTGATGTTAGGGGGGATGTTAGCGGGGACGTTGGCGGGCTTGCTATCCGGCTTCATAAGGCCCTATTTCCCCCTATTTCCCTTTGAAAATGGGCTCTCTCTTCTCCAGGAAGGCCTTGACCCCCTCCTGAACGTCCTCGGTGAGGAAGAGCAGGCCCTGGCCCCGGCCCTCTACCTCCAGGGCGGACGGCAGGTCCGACAGCATGGCCTGATGGACCGAGGCCTTGGTGTAGGCCACGGCCAGGGGGGACTTCTTGGCGATGGTCGCGGCCATCTCCCGGGCGACATTCATCAGCTCGTCGAGGGGCACCACCTGGTTCACCATCCCCATCCTCTCCGCCTCCTGGGCATCGAAGAGCCGGCCGGTAAGCATAAGCTCCAGGGCCTTGGCCGTGCCCACCAGGCGGGGCAGGAAGAAGGTGCCCCCGTAGTCGGGCTGGAGGCCCAGATTGATGAACGCCTCGCCGAAGCGGGCCTTGTCCGAGGCCAGGATGATATCGCAGGCCAGGGCCAGGTTGCAGCCCCCCCCCACTGCCGCCCCGTTCACGGCGGCTATGACCGGTTTGGGCATCCGGTGGATATTGAGGATAACCCCGTTGACCACCTTGAACAGGCTGACGGAATTGGAGGCGGAGATCTCGGTGAACAGGGGTGAGTCCAGCTCGGCCCCGGCGCAGAAGGCCCGTCCCGCCCCGGTGAGAATGACCGCCCTCACCTTGTCGTCCCCCCCTACCTCATCGGTGATCACAGTGAGCTCCGCCATGAGCCGGGGGCTCATGGAGTTGAGCTTGTCGGGCCGGTTCATGGTGATGGTGGCCACCCCGTCCTCCTGGCTCACGGTCAGTGTTTCAAAGTCCATGGGGCTTCCTCCTTATGATTGGTTCAGGGGCGATGGATTCGGATTCAGGCCGCGGGGTTCAGGGCGATGCCCGCTCCCCCTGGTTCTCCTCCAGCAGGGCCTTCACCGAGGGGAAATTTCTGATATCGGTGTGGGGCAGGAAAAGGGCACCGGTAAGCTCGTCCATAAAGGTATTATCGGCGATAAGTTCCATGTAGGTCAAGCTGGAGGCGATCTCCTCTACCTGGGCCCGGGCGAACCGGGAGAGGAGGACGTTGTAGGCCCCCCGGACGGAGGTGTTGCCCAGGAACTTGAACCTCTCCCAGGGGAGATCGGGAAGCAGGCCGATCTGGATGGCCTCCTCCACGTTGAGGTGCTGGCCGAAGGCGCCCCCGATGAGCACCTCCTGCACGTCGGAGAGGGAGATGCCCAGGCTCCGGGCCATGACGGCCTCCCCGGCATAGATGGCGGCCTTGGTGCGGACGAGGTTGTTGATGTCCACCTCGGTGAGGACGATATCCTCACCCAGGCCCGTATCCCGGGCCCAGGCCAGCACATATTCGCCGCCGTGGTCCCCCCGCCGGGCCCGCGACCGTTTCTTCATCCGGCCCTTTACAAATTCCATATCTATCCGCCCCGACCTGTCCACCACCCCGGTGATGAACATCTCGGCCAGGGCCGAGATCATCCCCGAGCCGCAGATGCCCTGGGCGGGCACCCCCCCGATGACGCTGAGGGTGGTCTCCAGGGTTTTGGAGTTGACCTTCACCTCCTCGATGGCCCCCTCCATGGCCCGCATCCCGCCTCGCACCCCCGCCCCCTCGAAGGCGGGACCGGCGGAGCAGGCGCAGGTCGTCATCCAGTCGGAGCTGCCCAGCACGATCTCGCCGTTGGTGCCCACGTCCAGGAAGAGGGTGAGCTTGTCGGACTTGAAGAGGCAGGAGGCCAGGACCCCGGCGGTGATATCGCCCCCCACATAGGCGGCCACGGCGGGCAGGCAGTAAACGGGGGCCAGGGGGTTGATGGCCACCCCCAGCTCCCCGGCCCGGTAGCGGGGGAAGAAGGCGGCCGTGGGCACGTAGGGCTCCGCCCGGAGGTGCCTGGGGGAAAGGCCCAGAAAGAGATGGGTCATGGTGGTGTTGCCGGCCACCACCATCTCCTGGACCTGGGCCATGTCCGTGTCCACTTTCCGGCCCAGCTCGGAGAGGAGCTCGTTTATGGTCTCCACCACCAGTTTGCGGAGCTCCTCTAAGTGGTTGCCCCGCTCGCTGTAGACGATGCGGGAGATGACGTCCTCTCCCCGGGAGACCTGCCGGTTGCGGGCGGCGGCCTGACCGAGCACTTTCCCCGAGCCCAGGTCCACCAGTTGAATGACCACGTTGGTGGTCCCGATGTCCACGGCGGCGCCCAGGAGGGCCCCCCGCTTCCGCCCGGGGTGGATATCGATGAGCCTGGCCTCTTCCTCCCCCATGTCCAGGGTCAGGGTGACCTGCCAGTCCGCCTCACGCAGGTCCCGGGCCAGCCGCCGCATCACGGGCAGGTCCACCGCCAGGCGGTCGATCTGGTGCTCGGCGGCCAGGGCTGCTTTCAGCCTTTCTAAGTCGTTGGCATTATCGTCCAGGGTGGGTGGGGTGAGCTTCAGGAAGACCCGGCGGATGATGGGGGAGCGGGGCCAGTCGCCCTCGATGGACTGGGCCGTCCTGGAGGCAGCCGTCTCGGCCACCACCCGCTCCCGCTCCCGCTTGCGGGGCACGTCCAGCCGGAGGTCTCCGGCCACCCGGGCGGTACAGGACAGGACCCACCCCTCCTCCACCTGCCGGGGGGTGAGGTGGGGGTTATCCCGGTGGCTGGCCTCCCCGTCCTTCACCCGGACCAGGCAGCGCCCGCATCTCCCCTGCCCGCCACAGGGCGTATCGATGAGGACCCCGGCCCGGGCCGCGGCATCCAAAATGAGGGTGCCTCCGGGTACGGAAGCGCTCTTGCCCGAGGGCTCGAAGGTAACCTGGAAATTGCTCAAACCCCGTCTCCCATGTGTTTTAGAGATACGGCTCCGGGGCTAATTTGACCAATTGTTTTTGAGGTAGCCGCCTATGTCCATGGCATCCGGCGGGCCCACCATGACGTCCCAGCCGGCCAGCTCCTCCTCGATCTCCCCCTTGAGCACGGCCACCCGGCCGGGAATGATAACCCTCTGGTGGTTTATTTTGCTGGCGACATCGAATTCCTTGAAGTTCTTGGCTATCTTCTCGGCATCGAACTTGCCCGCGGCCCAGGCCGTGAGCACGGAAAGCCCCTCCGTGTCGCACACCAGGAGCCAGGCGGCGTGTCCGCTTCCCTCCAGCTCGCCGGCCACGGAGAAATAGGTGAGGGAGAAGTTCGTGGTGACGCACAGGGGGCTGGACTCCTTGGGGGCCCCGATGGGGTAGACGCCGGGCTGTACCTGGATGGGTTTCTGAGGGTCGGTATAGATGTTCAGCCTGAGGGTGAGCAGGGGATAGGCCAGGGCCGGTGAGAAGTTGTCCAAAACGATGATGCCGGCATATTTGGCCACCTGCTGGGAGGCCAGCACGGCCTCTTCATCCACACTGGCGGCATTGGTCCCGGGGAAGGTGATGATGGGATAGCCCAGGGGCTGGAAGTTCTTTTTGATGGCCAGCCGGCGCAGCTGGGTCAGGGTGTTTAAAGAGGAGCCCAGGTCCCGGGCGCCGGGGTCTAAGACGATGTCCTCCACCCCCTTTTTGTTGACCTCCTCCACCAGGGCGGCCAGCTCGCTCAGGCCCTTGGGCTCGGCCACCGCCAGGGGGCAGCCGTGTTTCGAGGCCAGCTCGGCCATGGGCTCCCAGTTGTCCCCGGTGGCGGCATATATCAGGGGCCTGGAGGCGGCGGACTTCTCCAGGGCGGCGGCCATGGCCTCGGGTTTGGAGGACATGAGCACCAGGGGAAGGTCGGTCTTGGCCATCACCGCCTCCACGCACTTGGCGAAGGCGGCCCCGTCCCCCGAATCATTCTCGATGGCAAAGCCGTTCAGGGACAGCTCGATGCCCACCCGGTCCACCTTGAACTCGGTTACCTCGGCAACCTGCTGGGCCACGGTCTCGGCCGGGGACGAGTCCTTGATGCGCCGCATGATCCCCGGGGGGTGGTAAAAGGTCTTCTCGTGGCGGAACATCACCACCTCGTTGCCAATCTCCAATTTCTTGCCGTCGGCGCCGATGCTGACGAGCTTTATGGGGGGGCGACCCGCGGATTCCAGGGCCTGCCGGGACTCGTCGGAGAGGTCGGGGCAGGTGATGATATCCACCGTCTTCTGGGCCACCTTCATGGCGAAAGCCAGGCAGGTGGGGAAGCCGCATTTCTTGCAGTTGGTCTTGGGCAGAAACTTATAGATTTCAATGCCGGAAAGCGCCATTGGAGCCTCCTCTAACCGACTAGACTAGCTATGGTGGCCTTTATCCTCTCCACAACCCTGGGATGGCGCAGCACCACGATATCGGCGCCCGAATTGAGCAGGGAGACGGCCGTTATCTCCTCCCAGAGGATGGCCCTCTCCTGGTGGTCGCCCCAGAGGGGGGGGAGGCCCTCGGTCGCCCTGGACTCCTTCTGCCGCCAGGACTCCTCCCCCACGGTGCACAGCATGGGCATGGCGGTCATCTTGTCCCCCATAAGGGCGGCGATGCGCAGCCTCTCCATTACCGAATAGGAATATTCCAGGCCGTAGCCCAGGGCCCCCGTGGTGGGGTCCATGAGGATGGATTCGGGGGCCAGGCCCACATCCGAGAGGAGGATGTTGAGCTGCTTGGCCAGGTTTATCTCGATGGGGCTCTTGCCGATGGCCACGTGCCCGTCGCTGAGACAGACGGCGGCGATGGTGCGGTGGTTCTTCTCGCTGCAGTTGCCCAGGGCTATCTTCTGCCCCCGGGCAACGTCCGAGACCCCCACCAGCACCTCATTATCTTTCTCCTCCACCTCCGGGCCCAGGACTATCAGGGGCAGGTCCACGGCGGCAAGGACGGCTTCCACCGCCTTCTTGGCGTGGTCGACTCCGGTATCCCCGGCCTCGGGGTGGGCGCTGCGAAGCCGCAGGACGATGAGGTCGGCTCCGCATTCCACCGCCTTCTTGGCCCAGACCGCCGGGTCCTTCAGGGCATCTCCCCAGACCGAGACCAGGTGGGGGGACCAGTCCTGCGGTTCCATGTCCAGCACCTCGATAGCCACCACCGGTGGGTGGGGGATGGGTGCCTCGAAGCTCAAAAAGGGCAGGGTGCTTTCGCCCCCCACGGTGATGCTCTTACGTCCGTTTCCCCCCAGGGTAACCTCATGCACCTTACCGGTCCATTTCTCCAGGGGTGTTTCCACACCGGGCATGAGAGGGCCTCCTTCCTACGTATGAGTCACACAAAACAAGGGCCGTAAGGCGACCCCTGTTTTGACGTTTCCGGTTGACATCTTCAGCTAAAACATGGGGTCCATGGTGAGGGCGGGGTGTCCCTTCTCCTCCAGAAAGGGGAGAAGCTCTTCCACCGTGGTGCAGATGGTGCCGTCGCCTATCTTATCCATGAGGTCGGGCTCGCCCGCCTCCTCGCAGATCGCCTTGAGCTCCTCCGCCATCTCCTCCTTGAGGTTCTTGGACATCCACACTACCCGCTTCATGCCGCCTTCCTTGTGGATGAACTTCTTGGAAGTGACATAGTACTTGCCGTGTCCCATCATCCCCGGGGTCTGCAGGCCGCCGCCCACGGTGCCCATGAGGGAGGTGAAGGTCATGCCGCAGGGGGACATGCCGTAGTCGTCTCGGGAGACGATCATCACCCCGTTGCACTCGGGCAGGATGGCCATAACGCACTCGCAGCAGCCGCAGGTGGTCATGGGGGCGTCCATCAGGGAGTAAAGGGTGCAGCGCTCCACGGCCATGTTGGTGGTCTCGTAGATGAACTGGTTGACCCCCTCCCATTCCCCCAACTCCGCGTCGATGACCTTGCCCTTGGGTACGGGCTGGTTGGGGCCCCGGGGGTTGATCTCGAAGGAGGCCCGGCAGTCCAGCCAGTTGTAGGCCCCGCACAGCCCCACCCGCTCGGGATTGATGACGCAGACGTGGGTGGGGGCGAAGGACTGGCACAGCGTGCAGCTGTAGTAGGTATCCACGGCCTCGTCGGTGAGGCCGGCGGTGCGCACGTTCCGTTCCTGGTACACCACCCGGGCCTCGTCCAGGAGCTTCTGGACCTTGTCGGTCTCGGTGTATATGGTTACCTGAATCTTGTCCACGATGGCGCCGAAATGGTTGTGGAAGTTGGAGTGGAGGATATCGCCTATGTGCTTGATGAGCAGCCCCTTCTCGACCCCGGCCTTGTGAACGCGGATCCAGGTGATATCCCTCTGCCCCTGGTGTTGAAGCCCCTCGGCCCCGTTGATGAAGTGGTGGATCTGCCGCTCCAGGACCGGCTCGAAGTCCTCCTGCATTTTGCGCCCGGCCACATCGATCATGATGCCCAGGGGCACCTTGGAACCCACCTCGAAGGCGTCCAGCTCGGGCCCTATCACCTCTATCTTGCCGTCCTCCACCTCGTCCATATCCTTCATGGTGAGCCACTCGAAGCACATGCCCCCCTTGCCCCCGAACTCGACCCGGAGGTTCTCCCGGCGCACCACCTCGCCCTCAAAGGCGGGGCCGTAGGCCACCGGGATGGGCACCTTGGCAATCTTGATCTTGATGCCCCGGATCTCGATACAGCGCTGTACCAGCCTCTCCGCACGCTCCATGTCATCCTTGCCCGGGATGTCGTCGAAGGGGAGGCTGACCACATGCTCATAGCGGGTGACGCCGGTGGGCAGGATGTTGGGGATGGCCGTATCGGCAATGACGGGGAAGCCGTAGTTGAGGGCCCCGGCTGCGGTGGCATACTTCAGGTCGTCCACCGGCCCCAGGGCCAGGGCAAAGGCAAAACAGCGAAACTTGTTGTAGAGAAGGTTGGCGCGGGCGTCGCCCGGCTGGAACCCGCCGAAGCTGATGCCGGCCCGCGTGGCATATCCCAGGGCGTAGATGGCGGAGATGGTGTCCGAGCCAAAGGGAACGGTGAAGGAATCATATCCCAGCTCCACCCCTTCCTCCAGGAGCTGGTCCACGATGGAGCGCCCGTTCTCATTGCAGCCCGAGAGGAACACCAGCTGTCCCCTGGACTGGAGCTCGCGGACGATCTTCACCGCCACCTCGTTGCTCTTGGCCGCGCCTATGATGGCGGCAAATCCCGGCATGCGCCCGTCCACCATCTGGATGCCCCAGCTCCGCATCTGAACATCGTCGATGGGGCCGTTGAACTGGAAGCCGTTGCGCTTCTCGGGCTGCTCCCCCCGGGCAAACCGGACGCCCTCGATTATCTCCTCGGCATAGAGGGTGGCCATACCGGCATCCAGGGTCTCTCCCAGGTAGGGCAGCCACAGTTCCTCATGGGGTTCGGGAGGGAGCAGGCCCTTGGCGTGCTCCAGGGGTTTGTTCAGATCGGACAGCTTCTCCACCTTGTGGCCGGTGAGGCCGTAGATCACGGGCAGGAAATAGGCGGTGTTGGGAAAGGCCACCGCCGTCTCCGCCCCCTTCTCCTTTATGGCCTTCTTGAGAAGTTCATCTGCCTCCTTGACGACGCCCCGGGCGCCCCGGATGGCAGAACCAGCAATAAACCTCGACATCGGTACCTCCTAAAGTCAAACGGGGGGGTTAGTAGCGGCGGAAGTCCCCGGTCATCTTCTCGTCTATGGGGTCGGTGGCGCACATCCGGGTGGCGGTGGCGAATCCCGGACTGGTGGCCTCGGTCGCCTGGGGTATGGTCTCCGCCGCCCTCAGGATATCGGGCGCCTTGGCCAGTTGTTCCCCTTCCCCATGGACGCTGACCAGGATACCGCCCAGGGACAGGCCCAACTGATAGAAATCGAAGGCTTCCTGGGAGATCTCCAGGGCCCCGATCAGGGCCTTGGCCGGGTCCTCCCCGCCCGCGGTGAGCCCCGCGGCCAGGGAGCCGGCGGCCAGGG
>JAZFUS010000246.1:0-4354 GCA_036447315.1 Dehalococcoidia bacterium | reverse complement strand
CCGGGACGAGGGATCGGCTTGGGCTGCGCCCAGTCCTCCACCGGCTTTCCCCTGGGCATCCGTTTTGGCTCCTCGGCCTTCGTCAAACTGAATGAGACCGGCTCGGCCACCGTCATCAGCGGCATTGTGGACAACGGCCAGGGAAACGAGAACCTGATGGTCCAGATCACAGCCGATGAACTGGGGCTGTCCCTGGATGAGGTAGCCCTGGTCAACGGGGATACCGAGCTCTGTCCCCAGGACCCGGGCAGCTACTCCATGACGGCCACCTATGTCTCCGCGAACGCGGTGCGCCTGGCAGCCCAGGATGCCCGGCAGCAGATACTGACCATAGCTTCATCCATGATGGAGACCACACCCGACCGCCTTGAACTGAAGGACCACCGGATATGCCTAGATGGCGACCCGGAGAAGGCGATCCCCCTGGACACCGTGGTTCGACTCTCCCTGCTCCGAGGCACCCCTGTCCTGGGGCGGGGCACCTTTATCCCCCACCCCGCCAGCCCCCTGGGCTGGGCCGACCAATATGCGGGCAAGATGGACGGCCAGTATGGTCCCACCTATACCTTTGGCTCGGCTGTGGCCGAGGTGGACGTGGACATGGAGACGGGTCAGGTCCAGCTTCTCAAGCTCACCCTGGTAAACGATGTGGGGTTCGCCATAAATCCCATGCTGGTGGAGGGGCAGATAGACAGCGTCACCGGCCTCATCGTGGGTCACCTGTTGTTCGAGAAACACGAATGGGGCGAAGGGGGTCAGCTGCTCACCGATGGGCTGCAATCCTACGCTATCCCGACCACAGTGGACATGCCCACCATGGACAGGCACCTGATGGATAGCGACGACCCGGCGGGCCCCTATGGAGCGAAAGACTCCGGCCCCACGGGCGGGGTGGCCGGAGCCATAGTCAATGCCATATATGACGCCGCGGGAGTGTATGTCACGCAGATGCCCATTTCACCGGAGGCAGTGCTCGCCGCCATAAAGGAGAAAAAGAATGCGGATAATGGTCCAAGATAACCTGGAGACCTACGACCAGTTCCTGGACCGTGAATTCGACCTGGAGGGTGACAGGGCCACGATCCGGGACCTGCTCATGGCGGTCACCGCCAGGAGTGGAGGGATGTATCAGATGATCAGCAGCACTACCAATGACGTGGAGCCGTCCGAATATATGGTCCTGCTGCGCGGCTCCGCTTACCAGTTTCTGCCCGAGCGCCTGGAAACCGAGCTGCGGGAAGGCGATAAGGTCCGCATTCTGAGAGCCATGGACATGATGAGCGGCGGCTGAAGAGGTTGGCTCGATGACCACCCACTCGCCAAAGCCGCCACGCCCCGAGGCAGTCACGCTGGATGCCGGCAAAACCGCGCTATTGGTCCTCGACCTTAGCGAACAACTTGCCGATCCCCAGGAGATATGCAGCCGGCTTGTCCCGGGAATAACAAAGTTCCTGGACAGGGCGAGGGCCGCCGGCGTGTTTATCGCCTTCACCATATCGGCCAGCCTCCGGGGGACGCCCACGGGGCATGTCTATTCCGGCTTTGGAAGGAAGCCGTCGGAGCCTGTCATCTACCCGGACGGGTTCGACAAGTTCACCAGCGGGGAATTGCAGGGCCTGCTGACCGAGCGCAACCTGGATACGCTGATCATCGCCGGCTACCGCTCCAATATCTCCGTTCTTAATACGGCCACCCGGGCGACCAGAGAGCTCCATTACCGGGTGGTCATTCCCGTTGACGGAGTCGTGGCACTGACGGAGTACGAACAGGAATACACCCTCTTCCAGTTCACCGTGCTGCCGGCCGGAGCCGCGGAGCGGTTCACCTTTAGCACGCTCGATACGATCAACTTCAAATAGGGAAGGAGTCGCCCGATGCCATACAAGGACCTCAGGGAATTTATGGATACCCTACGGCAAAGGGGAGAGCTGGCGGTCTGCAAGCGGGAGGTGGACCGGAATATTGAGATCGCCAAGGTGACTGAAAAATCATCGAAAACGGGGGGGCCCGCGATTCTCTTCGAAAAGGTGAAGGGATGTCAGACACCTGTGGTTACCGGGTTGTTCGGCACTGTGGAAAGGGCTTGCCTGGCCATAGACGCCACCAAATATGACGCCTATAAAAGCATGGCCCGGGGTCTGGAGAAGCCGATACCATGCAAGATAGTGGCCGGCGGCCCCTGCAAAGAGGTTATCAAGACCGGAGAGGAAATCGATCTGCGCGAGATCCCCGCCCTGTGGCATTTCAAAAAAGACAGTCACCATTTCATAACCGCCACCAATTGCATCACCAAGGACCCCGATAGCGGGGTAAGGAACAACTCCACCCACCGGATGGCGGTGATAGAGCGGGACAAACTCGGTCTTTGGGTCAACGTTCCCCAGCACCTGAGGGTCATCATAAAAAAATATCTGGAACGGGGCCAACCCTGCCCCATAGCTGTGGCCGTGGGCACCGATCCCGCAATACTGGTGGGTGGCTGCTGCAAGGTCCCCTATGACATGGATGAGCTGGAATACGCGGGAGGGATCAGGGGCGCGCCGGTGGAGCTGGTCAAATGTGAAAAGCTCGACCTCGAAGTACCGGCCACATCGGAGCTGGTCATCGAGGGCGAGATCGTGCCCGGCGACGAAGAGGGATATGTGGGGAAAAGCGTATATGTGGACGAAGCGCCCTTTGCCGAGGTCACCGGCTATTATGGAATACAGCGACGCTCTCCGGTGCTGCATGTCAGGGCCATCACCCACAGGAAGGATTACATCTATCTCGGATTGGGCACCGCTATCCCCCCTTCCGAGCATCAAATTCTCGTCGTCATGGGAATGCAGGCCGATGCCTACGCCCGGACCGCTCCCGCGGTCCCCAAGGAGAACATAAAGGCGATAAACCCGCTGTTGGGCTCCTGCGGCTACACGGTCGCTATCTCCATAAAGAAAACGCATCCGGGCCAGGGGAAACAGGTGATCTACTCCGTTCTCTCCCACTCGAGTTTGAAGAGAGTGATAGTCGTAGATGAGGATATCGATGTCTTTGACCATGTCGCTCTGGACTGGGCCGTCTCCATGAGGTCCAGGGCTGAAGACTATATCCTGACCCCCGAGATGACCGGGCAGGCCCTGGACCCCATGGTCACTCCGCCGAACCTGATAACCAAGGTGGGAATAGACGCCACCCTGCCCCTGGAGGGCGACAAGAAGGGCAGGATAGAGATCCTGCGCGACCTGGGGCCGGCCTTCTACCCCGACCTGGACGAGGTAAACCTGAAGGATTACATCGGTTCCTCTTGAGACCAAGGTAACGATAGATGAATGAGTAACGCCCCGTGTCCGATGTGAAATACGAGACAAAGCCCCTGCAATGCTGGCAAAAGGCCAAGGAAATGATCGCCGGCTACTACCGGGACGTGGCCACCGCCCGGGAGCAGGGGAAGGTGCTGGTGGCCGGGGGTTCCAGCGCCGTCCTTCCCCTCCCCGCCGGGCTGGGCGATTATGTTTTTTTCGGCGCCGAGCCCTATGCCGCCGTCGTATCCACCGACCCCCAGTTCAGCCTTGAGTGCGCCGAACATGTGGAGGCCATGGGGTTCGCCCGGGACCTTTGCTCCTACATGAGAAACTACTGGGGCTCTATGTTTCTCGACCGCTACTTCTTCGGGGGCAAGTTCCCCAAGCCCGACTTCTGCTTCACATCCCATATGTGTGATTCCCACGCCAAATGGTTTCAGGTGGTGGCCGAGCACCTCCAGGTCCCCTATGTGTGCATAGATGTCCCGCTGGTTCCCGCCCGGTATGGCAGGCTCGAGCAGAAGACGGAATACCTTATTTCCCAGCTCTGGGATGCCATCGAATGGATGGAAAAGGTGACCGGCAGGGAGTACGACGATGAGAGGCTGATCGAGGCGGTAAACAACGAGTGCCGGTCCCTGGCCCTTCAGGGTGAGATATGCCTCCTCCAGCAGGCGATCCCGGCCCCCCTGACCCAAAAATCGATGTTTTCCCTCTACATTATTCCTCACCTCCTGGGGCACAACCGGGAGGGAGTAGAGTTCTGCCTGGAGTTAAGGGATGAGCTCAAGGACCGCGTGGCCCAAAGGATCGCCGGTCTGGCCACCGAGAGGTGCCGCCTCATGGACGATGCCCAGCCACCCTGGTACTCTCTCAAGCTCTACAGATATTTTGAGGAATACGGCGCCACTGTCATAGGCTCCCACTACAGCTACTACCTGGGCGGGAATCTGGTGGAGGCCGAGGACGGGACCCTGGTAGCCCCCAAGCTTCCCGCCGAGCGAGGGAGGCCCATGAAGACCAGGGAGGATGCCCTTCGAGCCATGGTGGAGTTCTATCTGGAAAAGCCCGTC
>JAZFUS010000245.1:0-2809 GCA_036447315.1 Dehalococcoidia bacterium | reverse complement strand
ACCTGTTTCCTGGCCATGGGACTGACGGTGCATCTGGCTCCCGCTCCCAGGATACTGGGCAGCCCGGTGGTCACCAAAGTGCTTACCCAGGACCTGACCTCCATTACCGGGGGTAGGGCCTATGTGGAGACCGACCCGGAGAAAGCGGCCCTGGGCCTGATAGAGGTAATCAAGAGCAAGCGCAAACTTTTAGGGCTATCCGTTTAGCCGCGGGTCAACCCCGGGCCCGTCCCTGGGGTATGGCCCGGGCCGGGTCCACGGCGGTATAGCTCTTTATGGAGGATAGGGATGAAACGGATATTTGTTCGGCTCGATCGCTGCACCGGATGCCACACCTGCGAGCTGGCCTGCGCGGTGGAGCATTCGGTATCCAAGGAGCTGGTGGCGGCCTCCATGGAGGCCGACCGGCCTAAGAAGCGCCTGTTCGTGGAGTATGTTCCCACACAGCCGGTGCCCATCGTCTGCCGCCACTGCGAGGATGCCCCCTGCCTCAACGCCTGCATCAGCGGCGCTCTGTGGCGGGATGACCGCGAGGCGGTCAGGCGGAAGGAGGAGAAATGCATCGGCTGCTGGACCTGCATGATGGACTGCCCCTACGGCGTCATCGGCCGCCAGGAGCGAGGGGGGAAAGGGCTGGCCGCCAAATGCGACCTCTGCGATGAGCGGGAGAGCCCCGCCTGCGTTGACTCCTGCCCCACCAGGGCCCTGGTCTTCTCCGAGGCGGACGAGTTTGCCTCCACCCGCCGCCGGCAGGTGGAGGCCGCCCTGGCCCCAGCCGGGGAGAGGTAACAGCCATGCGTTACCTTATCATAGGCAACAGCGCCGCCGGTAATGCGGCGGCAGCGGCTATCCGGGCCCGGGACCCCGGCGGCGAGATCACCATCATCTCCGATGAAGCCGAGCCGGCCTACTACCGGCCCCTCATCCCCTACGTTATCGAGGGGGAGCGGGACCGGCAGTCCCTACACCGGGACGAGATCCATACCCCGCAGCGGGTCGAGGTAAGGTTGGGCCAGCGGGCCACGGACGTAGACGTCCGGCACCGGATGGTGACCCTGGCCGGGGGCGAGCAGCTGACCTACGACAAACTGCTCCTGTCCACGGGAGCCTCCCCCATCCACCCCCATATAGCGGGACTGGAGGGCCCGGGCATGTTTTACCTCAGACAGATGGAGGATGCCGGCGCCATCCGGGAGGCGGCCGGGAACGCCCGGCGGGCGGTGGTCATTGGCGGGGGGCGCATCGGCACCAAGGCTGCCCTGGCCCTGCGCCATTGCGGGCTCGAGGTGGCCATCGTTGAGGCGGAGTCCCGGATCATCCCCGTTCAGCTCGATGACGTCGCCGCCGGGATAGTAGGGGAGGCCATCCGGGCCCAGGGCATCGAGGTCGCCCTGGGTCAGGGGGTAGGAGAGGTGTCCCGCCAGGCCGGGGCGAAGGGGCCGTCGAGCGTGGTGCTGGAGGATGGAAGACGCCTGGATGCCGACCTGGTGGTGGCGGCGGTGGGGGTGGCCCCTAACATAGAGCTCGCCCAGCGGGCCGGGGTGTTCGTGGAACGCGGCATCGTGGTGGACCAATACCTCAGCACCAGCCTGCGCAATATCTATGCCGCCGGCGATGCGGCGGAGACCAGAGACGTGGTCACCGGGGACCACCTGGTCAGTGGTATCTGGACCAACGCCGTGGAGATGGGCCGCACCGCCGGCGAAAACATGGCCGGGGGCCGGCGGGCCTACGCCGGCGGCTTCAGCCTGCTCAACGCCATGGACCTGGCCGGGGTCCCCGTCGTCTCCGCGGGTATAATCGAGCCTCCCCCCACCAACGGCTACGAGACCGAAACCTCCCGCCGGGGGGGAAACTATCGGAAGCTGGTGTTCAAGGGTGATGTCCTCGAGGGGGTCCTCCTGGTGGGCGATATCCAGGGGGCGGGAGTGCTGGTCACCCTCATCCGGGAGAAGACGCCCCTGGGCTCGCTGAAGGAACAGATCATCGAGCCCGGCTTCAGCTATGCCCATTTTATGAACGCCCAGGCCCCGGTCCTGGATACCTACGTGAGCTGATCACCGGACCCGGCTTGAGGGGCAGCAAGCATCTGCCTGACCCGCCACGGCGGTTGATTCGGGAAATTCCGGTCCGGTGTCTATTGAGAAACAAACACGTCCGTGCCGGCCTGGTGGCAATTTCATAGCGCCATAGATTCGATCGCCTTGAAAGTAAAGGCGATGCAGTTGGTACAGATGTTATAATCACTTATATGGGGATGGCGGTCATGAAGAGGCCGGTAACATACGCGGCGGCTTTCGCCCTGCTGGCGTTCGTTCTGGTGGCCACATCATGTCAGCCCGGCGCCCAGCCACCCCCGGCCCCAGTTCCCACTCCAGTTCCCACTCCAGTTCCCACCCCAGCCCCATTTCCCACCCCGGTTCCGACCCTCGCACTAAGCAATTCACCCGCGGCGGCTCCCACACAGGAACCGGGTCCCACACAGAAACCGGGTCCCACACAGGAACCGGTTCCCACTCAGGAACCAGCTCCCACACCGAAGCCGACTCCAGCTCCCAGGGCCGAGTTCAAGGTTGGCTCTCTGACCGTGACGCCCGCCCAGTTGGTTGCCGGAAAGGAGGCCACGGCTGAGGTCGAGGTCACCAACGTGGGCGAGATTGAGGGCACTTACACCGCCGTCCTGAAAGTGGATGGTAAATCGGTGGCCACAATGGAGGTCAGGGTAGCCCCAGGGGCCAAGCAAACCATATCCCTTTCCTGGCCGCTGGCGGCTGCGGGCGAACACACCATCGAGCTCGGTGGCCAAACT
>JAZFUS010000244.1:0-3875 GCA_036447315.1 Dehalococcoidia bacterium | reverse complement strand
GCAAGTACCTACCCGATGGGATAAATATCATCGTCCAGAACCGGCCCGGTGGTGGCGGCAGGGTAGCCCGGACCCTTATGATGAGGGCCGAGCCCGATGGCTACAAGATGGCCATTCTCAGCGCGGTAAGCGCCGTGGCCGACAAGGTAGTTTTCGGATCCGATGCGATCGGGTACGATTACTCCAAGTTCACCTATTTCGGGCAGATTGCCAAGGAGCCGGGAGTTATCGCGGTGGGAAAGCATACCGGCTGGACGTCGATTGAGGACGTGAAGAATGCCGGTAGGCCGGTGAGGGGAGCCATAACCGGTGTGGGCTCCGTCTCCTTTATTATCGGCGTGGCGTTTGGTGAGCTGGTGGGCTTCGAAACCGCCTTCGTTTCCGGATATGTGGGCAGCCAGGATGCCATGACCGGGACCGCCCGGGGCGACTCCGATATGTCCATCTATAATCCCAGCTCCATGCTCTCCTTTTTTGAGTCCGGGGACCTCATTCCCCTGATGGTGCTGGATTCGGAGAGGCACCCTCTGCTTCCCAACGTGCCCACGTCCATCGAGCTGGGCCTGCCCGAGGCAACCGCCGGGCTTGACCTGGTGACCCGGTTCATCTACGGCCCTCCCAATATGCCCGAGAACATAGCCAATTTCTACTTTGATGTGGTTCCTAAAACGCTCAACGACCCCGAGTTCATTGCGTGGGCCGAGAGCGCCAAGCGGCCCCTCCAGACGGCCGGACCTGAGATAGTGGCCAAGTCGGTTAAGGTCTGGGTTGATACCTACGGGGCATACGACACACAGATCAAGGCCGCGATGAAAGCGCTGGGCGGCTAGGGTACCCTGAGTTTTTAAAGGTTAAGCGGGCAGCCCCCTTCCAAAAAGGGGGCTGCCCCTTGAGAGCGGAAACGGAAGACGTTGAATGTTCGCTGAGACATTTGTCGACCTGAGCAAGGCACTGGCCCTTATGGGTGAGTGGCAGGTAATCCTGCTCCTCATGCTGGGCACCGTGATCGGCCTCGTCTTCGGCGCCATGCCCGGCATCGGAGCTATTCAGGCCATGGTGCTGGCTTTGCCTTTTACCTTCGGCATGGACCCCGCCCGGGCCATGTTCTTCTTCACCGGCATCATGGGGGCGGTGGCCTTCGGGGGCTCCATCAGCGCCATCCTGTTCAACATCCCGGGAACGGCGGTAAATGCCGCCACCTGCTTTGACGGCCATCCCATGGCCCGGAAGGGCGAGGCGGGGAGGGCTTTGGGGATCTCAGCCACCGCCTCGGGCCTGGGGGCCATTTTCGGCATCATGGTGCTGGTGCTCCTGATCCCCGCGGTGCGCATGATCGTGATGGCCTTCGGCCCTCCCGAGTTCTTTATGCTGATTCTATTCGGCCTGATGATGGTAACCTTTGCCACCCGGGGCAACATGCTCAAGGGCCTGGCCGCCGCCGGGGTGGGGATTATGATCTCCCTGATCGGGTTTGGCGAGGTGACCGCGGTGCTGCGCTTCGATTTCGGCAGCCGGAACTACCTGTGGGACGGAATCCTGCTGGTCCCCTTCCTCATCGGCATCTTCGCCTTCGGTGAGCTGATACATTATGCGGTGAGGGGTGGGTCCATCGCCAATAAGATGGATTCGGGGGCGATCGGTGGCGTCCGGGAGGCCTTGAGCGGGGCCAGGGAGGTCTTCCGGTATAAAATGTGTTTCCTCCGCAGCTCCGTCATCGGCGTCGTCATCGGCATCCTGCCCGGCATCGGCGGTGCCGTATCCAATTTCGTCTCCTATGTGATCGCCATGCAGACCTCCCCGCACCGGGCATTATTCGGCACCGGACACCCCGAGGGGGTAATCGCCTCGGAGGCTGCCAACGACTCCAAGGATGGCGGAGCCCTGCTGCCTACGGTGGCCTTTGCCATTCCCGGAAGCGCGGAGATGGCCGTGCTCCTGGGCATCTTCATACTTTTCGGCATGGCCCCGGGCCCCTTCTTTATCAGGGAGCACGGGGATGTCCTCTGGGCCCTGATACTTGGGCTTTTATTCTCCAATCTCCTGACCAGCACCTTCGGACTGCTGGGGGCCCGGTGGCTGGCGAAGCTCACCTTTGTCAACGTCCGTTACCTGATCCCGGTGATTTTCACCCTGGGCATGGCGGGCACCTATGTGCTCCGGGAGAACGTATGGGACGTGGCGGTGGCCGTGATGGGTGGGGTCCTGGGCTGGAGCCTGGTAAGGTTTGGCTTCCCCATGCTTCCCCTGATCATAGGCTATATTCTGGGAAGGCTGGCGGAAAAGGCTTTCCTCCAGTCCCTCCAGATGAGCTTTGGTGATTACTTTGTATTCGTTAGATTTCAGGGCATATTCCCCGAACGCCCCATTTCTTTTATTTTGCTCGTCCTGCTAGTGGCCATATTCCTGTTCGCCGTACTGAAGAAGGGTAAAAAGCGGGCGGCCGCGGCATGAGGGTGAAGGGGACGGTCGTTTTCGGCCTCATTCTGCTGGCCTTCATAGGGGCTATGGTCTATATGACCTTGTTTGGAGGGGAAGATGGGGAGGGGTATCCTCCCCGGGCCAGGCTGGTGCCCCTGATCATAGGCCTGCCCACCTTGGCCCTGCTCCTCTATGCCATCATCGGTGAGCAGTGGCTGCCCTCGATCATCCGCCGTTTCGATGTTTCCATAACCGACTTTGCCCCGGGGCTCGAGGATGAGGAGCTCGCTGCTCTCACAGCGGACTCTACGCCAGTAGGGGAAGCCAAGGAGACTGAAGATGCTGTAGCGGTCTTGACGCCAGTAGGGGAAGCTAAAGAGCCCTTCCTCGGAGCAATCTCATCCGGCTTCCGAAAGTATGTCGATTTTCGCGGTAGGGCTTCTCGCTCAGAGTACTGGTATTGGGCAATATTTGTGTTTGCGAGTACGGAAATAATCAAGTTCACAGGGGCGTCTAATTTAGTCTACCTTGTGGTCGGGTTTGTAACCGTCTTGCCGACGTTGGCTGTGGGCGTCAGGCGTCTCCATGATACCGACAGGTCAGGTTGGTGGATTCTCCTGATGTTTGTTCCGGTAGTAGGGAGCATCGTCTTATTTATCTGGCTCGTCAGGAAAGGCGCCACAGGCGAAAACAGGTTTATTGCCGAGCCCATGGCTAAAGTTGCTCGCCTTGATACCCAAAGCCCGACAAAAAACCAGCTGGAGCGGCTGGCGGAGGAGGGTGCGGAGTTCGATCAGGAAAACTTGGCGCCGGGCCACCACGGGGAAGCCAGCGAGGCGAAACGCGTCCTCAGCCTCCTGGGCTGGATGGTGGGCTTTGTTATCTCCATAATTTTCTTCGGCTTTTTCATCTGCGTTCCCCTTTTTACCTTTTTTTTCCTCAAGGTCGCCGCTAAGGCCTCCTGGGGGACTTCGATTCTAGTTACCTTCTTCCTTTTCGATTTTGTCTGGGTCCTCTTCGGGCAGTACTTCCCCGCCGGGCTGTTCGCGGGGTGGTTGTTCGATGGCTTTGTGCCTCCCCTGTAATCTTCCCAGGTCTCCCAAGCCGATCAAGTTGACCTGAGTGCTTCACACCGGCGGGATGACCTGACCGGCCCCAGAGGATAATGAAAGGGAGTCCTTCGAAGAAGGACTCCCTTCACTTTTTGTGTGGTGTGTTTCCCCCACCCCTTTGTTCTACGCAGTGCCCTCCGGGACCTAGTTCTAAGGGCTGTAGGGAGAGGTTGGGGGAGTCCTTTTACTGTGGGCCCCCCCCCTGCCCCACTTTTCTCCGCTGTGCCCGCCTGGGCCCGTCGCAGAGGCCTCTGTGGCGTATGTGTGGTCCAGTGAAGGGCTGGGAGAGTCCTTATACAGTTGCGGCCCCATCCAGGCCTTTATTCTCCGCTGTGCCCGCCTGGG
>JAZFUS010000243.1:0-10315 GCA_036447315.1 Dehalococcoidia bacterium | reverse complement strand
ACCCCGGAGCAGGGGGCGGCGATGGAGAGCTTTCTCGACGCGCTGGCCCGCGATCCCCGCTCCCCCTCCGGCGAGCTCACCCTTGACCGGGACCTCCTGGGCCTCCTCATCAAGCAGCGCCGGGTGGTGAAGGTAAGCGAGAGTGTTATCTTCCTCGCCTCGGCCTACGACGAGATGGAGGGCCTGGTCACCGGCTACCTCAAGTCCCGGGGCAAAATAACCCTGGCCGAGGCGCGCGACCTGCTGGGTACCAGCCGGAAATATGCTCAGGCCCTGATGGAACACCTGGACGCCCGGGGGGTTACCCGCCGCACCGGCGATGAGCGAATGCTCAAGTAGGGGGATTGCGCCTGAAGAGCCGGGCAAAGATACCCGACCTCGCCGGGGGTGTGGCGGGAGCAGATAGGAGTCGAACCCACCTGGGACGCATGGTTAGCGCCCCACAACGGAGTTGAAGTCCGCGAAGCCCACCGGGACTTATCTGCTCCCACAACCCGCCGTACGCCCCTATAATATCATCGGGGCGAGGTCAATGCTACCTCCCCGGTGGGGATGGCAGAGGGCGATGGCCCTTTGATGGGAGCCGCCCGTTTGCGCACTCCACCCTTTATTGCTACAATTACGTCGTTCCACGAACGACCGCGGGGCCGGAAGGCCTTAACGAAAGCGAGACCCGCTCAAGAGCTTGAAGAAGAAGCCATATTACGGTTGGTGGATAGCCATAGCCTGCCTGTTGGTCACCTTCAGCAATGGGGGGCTCTTCTGGACCTATAGCGTTTTCTTCACTCCCCTGTCTCTTGAGTTTGGCTGGAGCCGGGGTGGTCTATCGGGGGCAACCAGCGCTTTCCTGCTCTCCTATGCCCTGGGAGCTATCCTGTTGGGGAGACTGGCCGATCGCACCGGCCCCCGGCCGGTGCTGTTGCTGTCCGCTTTGCTGCTGGGGGCGGCCTATCTCGGCTGCAGCCGTATTCAAAGCCTGCCGGCCCTGTTCTTCTATTACTCCCTGATCGGCCTGGGGACATCGGTAACATTGACCCTGCCCGCCGCCACCATCCAGCGCTGGTTCCTGAAGTGGCGGGGCCTGATGATGGGGGTGACATTTGCCGGAAGCGGGGTGGGCAGCCTTATCTTCAATCCACTGGCCAATCACCTGATAACCCAATACGGATGGCGCACGGCATACGTGATTCTGGGGGTGCTTTTCGGGTCGCTGATAGCTTTGGGGGCCTCCATGATGATTCACAGCCCCGAGAAGAAGAACCTCCATCCCTACGGATGGGAGCCGGGAAACCGGAAGGAGCTAAATGGGCGTACGGGTTCGAACGAGTCGGGCCTGGCCACGGGGCAGGCCCTCAGAACAGAGGCGTTCCGGAGTTTGGTGGCCCTGCGCATCCTCACTTTCGCGCCAATGTCATTCTTCATCACCCATCTGGTCCCCTACGGCATCGATAGGGGAATCACCGCCGCCGCGGCGGCTCGCGCCATGGGGCTAATGGGTGCCTCCGCCATTCCCGGGCGCATTATCATGGGCGCCACCGGCGACCGTTTCGGGTGGATGAAAGGCATAGCCGTCGCCAATTCGATGGCCGCTGCCGCCATCCTGTGGCTGATATTCACCGGAGAGACATGGATGCTGTACCTGTTCGTCATGGCTTTCGGCTTCTCCAATGGCGGCAGCATGACCCTGCAATCGGGAGCCGTCAGCCATTTCTTCGGCTACGTTTCCCTGACAGAGCTGCTGGGCTTGACCATGGCCATGGGCCTCGCGGCAGGGGCCGTGGTGCCCGTCCTGGGTGGTCTGGCCTTCGATTGGATGGGCAGCTACGTTCCGGTCCTGGTCTTTGCCTCGGCCCTCTCCATGGCCGGGGGCATGTACGCTGCCTATATTGACCGGCGTCTCCATAACCGGCCCGGCGGTTATGCCGGTCCCGGGGCCGGTGGACCGGTGGGTTGATTTAGGGGTCTACCGCGCCGGGCCGGACCCATCGGGCTCGAGCTGCCCGTATATCTCCTGAGCCGTAGTTTTTATCCCGACGTCCAGGGGCAGCACGGGCACCCCCCGCTCCCGGTAATACCGGAGTAACGGCTCGGTCCTGCCTCTGAATACCTCAACCCTTCGCTCGACCTCCCCCGGCGTGTCGTCGGCGCGCCCGCCCCGGTCGCCGCCGGCATTCAATCGAATCCTCTCCCACACGGTCGCCGGCTCGCACTCGAGACTCAACAGCGCTTGCATGTCTATTATGGCCTCCATGGCCCCGGCCTGGCCGATGTGCCGGGGCAGGCCGTTGAGCACGACCAGAGTGTCCCCGTTCGCGTCTCGGCGAGCGAGAAAATCAGCCAGCAGCTTCCCGGCGATGGGGAAATGCTCGTCTTCGAGGAGGGTGCCGTCCCTGAGCGATCTCTCGACCACATCGCGCTCTCCGGGCGTCAGTTGCCCGGTCCGCTGCGCCGCGGAGGCGCGCAAAGCCTCCCCGAAATCAAAGTGCAGGCACGCTCTCCCCCAGAGCCCCTCTTTCTGAAGCATCTGCCCCAGGGGAGTTTTTCCGGCGCCGGTGGGCCCGACCACCAGGACCGCTTTCCAAAACATACCGGCCGTTTCCGCCGCTTGACTCAAGGTCCGTCCTCGCCCGACGTATTTCCGAGCCCGCCACCGGGGTGCCCGATCGCCTCCCACACATTATAACAATATAGGACCCCACTTCTCCATGCCCCGGAGCCATCATTCCGGGCCGCTCGACGGTGTCCTCGTCGATGTGGTAGAATGCCCTGTCCCGGCGGACCCCAAAAAGGTGACGATACGGCCCATAAAGGTAACTGAATGAAAGAACAGAACTGGTCGGCACTCTGGCGGGAGCTCAGCGAGCGCTTCCGCTGGCCCGAAAGGATGGGAGAGCCCGTAGACCGGTGGACTCGGCGCGCCGGCAGCTTCGATTCTCCGCCCGAGACCGGTAACCGGCATCGGTCCGACCCCATCCTGGAGTTTGTGCTGGGCAGCCTGGGGCCCCAAAGCACGGTCCTGGATATCGGCGCGGGCACCGGTCGCTGGTCGGTGCCCATGGCGGGGATTGCCCGGAAGGTTACCGCCATCGACCCCTCTCCCGCCATGCTGGATGTCCTGCGCCGGAAGATCGAGTCGGCGGGGACCGCCAACATAGAGATCGTTCAAGCCCCCTGGGAAGAGGTGGAGGTGGAGCCGCACGATGTGGCCCTCTGCTCCCATGGCATGTATGCCAGCCCGGACCTCCTGAGCTTCGTGCGGAAGATGGAACGAAGCGCCCGATGCAGGTGTTTTCTGATCATGCGGGCCACCAGCCCCGAAGCCGTCATCGGTGAGCTGTCCCACCGTATCTATGGCCAACGACACGATAGTCCCAACTTTATCGTAGGCTATAATGTGCTGTATGAGGCCGGTATCATGGCCGGTGTATTGATGGAGTCCGAGACCCGGCCCTGGACCAACGACAGCCTCGACGATGCCCTGCTGCGGGCGAAAAGGCACCTGGGGCTCAGCAGCCATCCGGAGCACGACTCGATGATTCGCCGGGTCCTCACCGAGCGGCTTATTTTTAAAGAAGGCAAGTATCTATGGGAGGACGGCAAGCGGTCGGCCCTGGTCTGGTGGGACCCCGGGGAGGCCGCCTGAAATGTTGACCGCGTAGTGCTATGGGGTTTAAATAAGCATGGAACAGGATAAGGGCGCCAACCTTCTCGATCCCCAAATATTGAACGATTTAGTCCGTACAAAGATGCCTTTCGGGAAATACAAAAATCGCTTCCTTTGTGACCTGCCGGAACACTATCTGGTATGGTTTCACCAGAAAGGCTTTCCCGCGGGACAAATCGGCATGTTAATGTCCGCTCTCTATGAGATCAAACTCAACGGCTTGGAATATCTCTTAAAGCCCATCAGGAAAAATCAGCCGTGAAGCAGCCCCGAGCCTTTATGCGGCTATCTGCGACCCGACCTGCCCGATTATCGCCTCGATATGTTTCCTGTTTCTTATCAGTTCCTCTTTCCTGGCCTTTGACAGCTTCTTAACCCTACTCTCCACACCCAGAGCCAGGCTCCTGCCCCCCAATTTCTTTTGGAAAACCAGCGTCAGGGGTCCCCGGCCCCGAAGGTACTTGGCTCCGGCGGCATTGTTCTCCTGGTGCTCCGCGAACCTGCGGGCAACATTCGTGGTAATTCCAGTATACAGACTGCCATGGTGACATCTAACCAGATACAGGTGCCAGTCGGCCATGATCTTGGCTAACGGGTGTCCGGCCCGGGGGCAGGTCCGGGTGGGGACGCGCCCGGCCTCATGGACAGAGAGATGCGCCTGCGTTCCGTATCGACGGCGAGCACCGTGACCGAGACCCTTTGATTGACCCTGACCACATCGCCCGTGTTTTTCACAAATTTATCGGACAGCTCGCTGATGTGCACGAGCCCGTCCTGGTGCACGCCGATATCGACAAAGGCACCAAAATTGGTCACATTGGTCACGACTCCGGCCAGTTTCATTCCCGGAGTCAGCCGGTCGATCGTCCTGATGTCCGCGTCGAAAACCACCTCCTCGAAATGTTCTCGAGGGTCTCGCCCCGGCTTGGCCAGCTCCGCCATGATGTCTCGCAATGTCGGCAGCCCATACCCCTCCCCGGTGTAGCTCTCCAGATCGATCCGGCGGCGCAGGTCCTCGCTGCGTATGAGGTCGGCAACTTTGCAGCCCAGGTCCCCGGCCATGCGGTCCACGATATGATAGCTCTCCGGATGCACCGCGCTGGCATCGAGAGGGTTCTCGGCGTTATCGATACGAAGGAACCCGGCGGCGAACTCGAACGCCTTTGGGCCAAGCCGTGGCACTTTTTTCAGGTCCTTGCGGCTGCGAAAAGGGCCGTGCTCATCCCTGTGGGCAACGACGTTTTGAGCCAGGGTGGGACCCAGGCCCGAAACATAGTTCAGCAGCTGTCGGCTGGCGGTATTTACCTGTACGCCAACCTCGTTCACACAGCTCATGACGGTCTCGTCTAGGTTGCTCTTGAGCCTGCCCTGATCGACGTCATGCTGGTATTGCCCCACCCCGATGGACTTGGGGTCGATCTTTACCAGTTCCGCCAGGGGGTCCAGGAGCCGCCGCCCGATGGATACCGCCCCCCGCACGGTGATGTCCTGGTCGGAGAACTCCTCCCGGGCGACGGCGGAGGCGGAATAGATCGACGCCCCGCTTTCGTTGACCATGACCACCGGCATGTTGTCCGGTAAGCTCAGCCCGCGAATGAACTCCTCGGTTTCCCGGCCGGCCGTGCCGTTGCCGATAGCGATAGCTTCAATGTGAAATCTCTGTATGAGGTCGAGTATGGTTTGGCCGGCTTCCCGGCTTCGCGCCGCCGACTGGTTCACGTAGATAACGCCGTGTTTTACAAGCTTGCCCTGCGGGTCCAGGCAGACCAGCTTACAGCCGGTCCGATAACCGGGATCGATGGCCAGTACCGCCCGCGGCCCCATGGGTGGAGCCATGAGCGTCTCACGCAGATTGCGCGCAAAGACACGGAGCGCCTCATCATCGGCGCGCTCTTTAGCCCCCTGCCTGATATCGGTTTCAATCGAGGGCGCCAGCAGCCTCGGATAGCAGTCCTCCAGGGCCAGGACCACCTGTGCCGAGGCGGCACCGCTGTTTTTGACGAAGCGCCGGTGCAGGAATGACAGCGCTTTTTCCTGGGGCGGCCTTACCTTAAGTTTCAGGAACCCCTCGTTCTCGCCCCGCATCATGGCCAGCATCCGGTGACTGGGCACCCGGGAAACCGGCTCCTGCCAGTCAAAATAATTGCTATATTTGATACCATCGCCCTCCCGACCCTTAACCACTCCCGATTGAATGATGCCCTCCCGGTCGAAAAGCCCGCGTATGATCTGCCTGGCCTGGGCGTCCTCACTGACCCCCTCGGCGATGATGTCGCGCGCTCCGGCCAGGGCGTCCTCGATAGAACCGATACCCTTTTCCGAGTTTACGAACGCGAGAGCTTCATGGGACGGGTCCGCAACCTCCTGAGCCATTATCAGCTCGGCGAGAGGCTCCAGTCCTTTTTCCCGAGCCATTGTGGCCCGGGTACGCCGTTTGGGGCGATAGGGAAGGTAAATATCCTCCAGTGCGGTCAGGGTCGCGGCCGATTCCACGGAACCGCGCAACTCGGCGGTAAGCACATCCTGCTCCTCCAGGGATTTCAGAATGGCCTGGCGCCGGCTATCGAGCGCCGCCAGCCGCGCCAGGCCGTCCCGTATTTCGCCAAGTACCACCTCGTCCAGCGACCCGGTTATCTCCTTGCGATAGCGCGCCATGAAGGGGATAGTCGCTCCCGCGTCGAGCATGGACCTGACAGCCTCTACCTGCTGGGGTGTGACTCCCACCCCCTTGGCAATGGTCATACCGTTAGTTTCAAGCATTGCGTGTTTATCTCCAGGTGATAGCTATTGAGAGTGGTTCTGAAACTCCTGCTTCGCACCATCGCGCCGGCTGTTCACGAACCCGGAAAGCCAATTACTCACTAAACAGGTCCCTCGGTGCGTCTCGAGGCACGATAACTTTGAGCGCTGACGGCAAAGTGCGAATAGTCAACGGGGTCTCCGTAAATGGCTCGCCATCCACGTGCACCGGCAGGGGGCGGGCTGAGTCGATGACTATCTGGTTGCACTGATGGTACCCTATATTCGGGTCCTCGAGGTGCTTACGTGAGAGTACTTTCATAGCGTGCTGCGCAAAGGTAAAGAAACCCTCCCCATTGAAAATGCACACATCCAATTTGCCATCGTCCACGCGAGCCTTCGCCCCGATGGGGAACCCCCCACCATAGAGCTGGATATTGCTAACAACGATTAGAGATGAACTGGCCTTTATCATCTTTCCGTCCAAACTCAGCCTGACGTCTGTGCTACCGTACCGGCGTATCATATCCAGCGCAGGTATTACAAAGGCCCAAGAGCCCAAAAACTTTTTTTCCTTCAGCGAAATACTCTCCAAAACTGTGGCATCCAGGCCTATGCCCGCCCACATCAGGAAATACCGCCCGGCGATCTCACCCACATCCACAGCCACGGTGCGGCCCTCAAGCAACACCTGCGCGGCTCGCAGCAATACCTTCCGGTAGTAATTGGCGGGCAGGGGCTGCGCAATTCTATTTTCCACATAAGCCAGGAGTTTAACCGCCCCCGTGCTGGGCAGCATTGGATTCAATGTGGGAATCCCCATCTGTAATGCCCAAACATTGGTCGTCCCGACAGGAATGACTCCCAGGGCTGTATCAGTGCCCACCAGACCATTAGCGACTTCATGCACCGTACCATCGCCACCGGCGGAGATAACCACCTTTACACCCCGCCTGGCAGCATCGCGCGCACGTTCGGTTGCCTCCAGGGGCTTGCTGACCTCCCAGGTATCAACCGCCCATCCGTTGCGAGTTAAAAGGGCAATCACATCCTCTATTTCGCGCCTGACGGCCACCTGCCCCGCAAAAGGATTATAGATCAGCTCGGCCTGCATTGGATTATTCCCTATCCTTCCAGCCTGCCCACAATGACTATACCAGTTTGAAAGTTAAAGTTCCAGGAAATGGACTTGGACCGGCTGGAGGTGGGCAGGTCGGCTTTGGGGAAAAAATAAAGTCATGGCGTCGGTTGACCTGGCGTCCTGACAGCTCGATTCTTCGGTCTACACCTGACCCCCTGCGCCACGTTCCTCGCGGCCCCGGGTTTCCTTGACCAGCAGGGCCCCGAGGAAGCCCAGCGCCACCAAACCGCAACATAGGAAGAGGCCCTGCTGAAAGGCCTCCAGGGGATAGACCCGGGCCCCCGCCACCATTTGACCCCTCCAACCCCGGTCCAGGATATAACCGAACAGGGGCTGAGCTATGGCGGCGCCGACAAAGAAACCCATGTTGATCAGGCCGGAGGCCAGGCCCCGAACGGAAGGCTGGACTACGTCGCCAATGACGGCGAATGTGATGGGCATGGCGGCGGTGCCCAGCCCCATGAAAAAGGACAGGGGGTAGAGCATTCCGATCGGGGGCCTGCCGCCATCCCACAGGGCCAAAATCAGGAAAGATGTCAGGCAAAGGCCGGTGAACAAGACAGCGGGCAAACGCCGCCTTTTCCAGATGCGGTCCGAGAGCAAGCCCGCCACCGGGAAGCCCACCATCATGCCTATGGTCGCGATAAGGACAAAGTTGGCGGCGAAGTCCCGCTGCACGCCATAGATCTGCATCAGGTAGATCACCGCCCAGTTGTGAAACAGGGTGGCATAGGCGCCATACGTCCCCGAGGCCAGCAGAAAGAGGGGCCAGAGGTGCCTGTTGCCAAACACAATCTTGAACCTTCGCGCCAGGCTCAGGTCCGATGAGGGGGAGGTCGGTGCGACCTGCAAACCATCCTTGGGGTCGGGCTCGGCCGTGTGGGGGAGACCGACTTGAGCGGGGCTATCCCTGACGATGAACCAGTTGGCCAGGGCCAGGGCGAAGCTGACCAGCCCGACGGATACGAATGACATTCGCCAGCCCACCCACATTACCATAAGGGCCAGAGGGGTGGCGGCGGCTACCTGGCCCAGGTTCGCCAGGGAACCGGAGAGGCCCGTCATGGTGGCCAAATCCCGGGTGCGAAACCATCCCATGAGCACCTTGATAACACTGAGCCATACTATAGAGACTCCAAAGCTCACCACAAGCCGTCCCGCGTAGGCCACGCCGAACGACGGAGCCGCGCTCATTATCAGGGACCCCAGGGTCGACAGCAGCAGCCCGGCGGCGATGGTCTTCCTCGGCCCGAGCGTATCGGCGAGAACGCCCGATGGTAGCTGCATGGCCGCATATATATAGAAATAGACCGCGCCCAGGCTGCCAAAGGCCAGGGCGCTAATGCTGAAATCAGCCATGAGCCTGTCGGCCATGGGCGCCATCGCCGCCCGGTGAAACATGCCGATGGTGTGGGCGAGGACCGCAACAATCCAGATGCGCCAACGCTGGGAATATAGCTTTTGGATGGCCCCCGGCCCCTCGGCTCTGCTCATACTGTTGTGCGCCCCGTTCGCTGGTCCTGACCTGCCCCAAATGATTGTACCACTTTTTAGCCGAGGTTTGACCGCTATTACACCTGACACCACCCCGACCGGGCAGCCAACCCAAAAGCCCGGCCCGCCGCTTAAATCCCGGGGTAGAGGCAGTGGCTGCACGTATATGGTGGTTATTGGTTGCGTGGGCGGATGGCGTCTGAGCCTATGTCCTGATCTCCCGACTTAAAGGAAAGCGCGCTTCCCAATGCAGGCCAAGTCGACGCGGCTAAAGGGGCTCAGCAGTTGGGGCATAAGTGAAATAGGGGACGAACAGGAAGCGGGGTGACCCGGACACCCCCCGGGCACCCCCCTAACACCCACGAAAGGGCGTTTTGCCGCATTACGCGATTGTACCCCAATCATACATATACACCCGATGGAATCACTATACCAACCTGATTTACATTACATAACACAGTAAGCGCAAGCTAACTCATTCCGTGAGCGTGAAGCTGTTGAACAGTAAGGAAAAACGTGTCCTGCTGATCAGCGACCTAGGCGTGAAACAGTTTGACGTAGAGGAAGGGTTGAACAAGGTAGCTGGCGCTCCCCTTGAGGGAGGATGCCCGTACTCCGCCGGCAACACTGCCGGGACGGGCCGGGACTGCCCCTTAGAGCTTGTCCTCTTCCCTGAGCTTGTTAATAAGGTCCTCTTCCAAGACCTTCTTGTCCACCTTCTGGGCGGAGACCAGGGGAAGCTCGGGGATAAGCTCCAGCCGCTCCGGGATCTTGAAGGAGGCCACCTTTTTCTTTTTGAAGAAGTCCGCCATCTCCTCGAAGAGGAACTCCTCCCCGGCCCTGGGGACAACGAAGGCGCAGGCCCTCTCCCCCATGACGGGGTCGGGCATGCGGACCACGGCGGCACCCATTACCTTGGGATGCTGCGTCAGTATCTCCTCGATCTCTGCCGCGAAGATATTCTGTCCTCCGCGAAGGATCATGTCCTTTTTGCGCCCCACGATGTAGAGGAAGCCATCCCCGTCTATACGGCCCAGGTCTCCCATATGGAACCAGCCGCCCCTCCAGGCCTCAGCCAGCGCATCGGGTTCTTTGTGATAGCCGGGCAGACAATGGGGACCCCGTACCACCACCTCTCCCACCTCCCCCGGGGGTACCTCCTGCTCCGCATCGTCAAACAGCTTCACCTCCAGGCCATCGGCCGGCCTGCCCACCGAACGCAACCGGGCCTCCCTGGGATCATCCCAGGCGCCGGTGGTTACCATGGCCACATCGTT
>JAZFUS010000242.1:0-5231 GCA_036447315.1 Dehalococcoidia bacterium | reverse complement strand
TCACCGAGGCCGTGGGGGTCAACGCCATCTTCCTGGCCAAGCTCGACGGCACCGCCCGGGGGGGTATCGTCCTGGCCATCTGCGACGAGCTGGGGATACCCATCACCTTCATCGGCACCGGGGAGGGACTGGATGACCTGGCCCCCTTCGATGCCCAGACCTTCGTGGACGTGCTTTGCTCCCCCTGACCCTGTGGTGGCTCATGGCCCTATTCCTGGGCCTCTTGGCCCTGCCCGTCACCTTCCGGACTTTCCGAAGCCTCCCCGATAGAGGATATGCCTTTGCCAAGGTGCTGGGACTCCTCCTGGTCTCCTATCTCCTGTGGCTGGCGGGCCTGGCCCGGGTACTGCCCAACACCCGGGGCTCCATAGCCCTCATCCTGGCCCTCCTGGCGATGCTTTCCCTGTATCTCTTTTGGGGCCGCCGGCGGGAGATGGCCCGGTATCTCTCCGAGAACCGGCGGCTCATCATCGTCACCGAGGTGCTCTTCCTGGCGGCTTTCCTCCTCTGGGCCGGGGTCCGGGCCCTGAATCCGGATATCGCGGGCACCGAGAAACCCATGGATTTCGCTTTCTTAAACGCCATTATGAGGTCGGTCTATTTCCCCCCTTACGACCCCTGGTTCAGTGGCCAGGCCATAAGCTACTACTACTTTGGCTATCTGATGATGGGGGTTATGACCAAGGTCACCGGGGTGGCCCCGGGCATCGGCTTCAATCTGGCCCTGGCCCTGCTCTTTGCCCTCACCGCCACGGGGGCTTTCTCTCTGGTCCATAACCTGGTGCGGGGGTCCGGGGGAGGGACCCGGGCGGCCATGGGCTTCGGGCTGGCGGCGGCGGCCCTGCTGCTTTTCTCGAGCAATATGGAGACGGTACTGGAGGTGGCCTACGCCCGGGGCCTGGGCTCGGAGGGGTTCTGGGGCTGGGTGGGCATCAAGGGGCTGGCCGACCCCTCGGGCATAGGCAGTGTCTTCCCCGGGGGAAGCTGGTGGTGGCACGCCACCCGGGTCATCGACACCGTGGCCGGGGGCATAAGCCTGGACTATACCATCACCGAGTTCCCCCTCTTCAGCTTCCTCCTGGGGGACCTCCACCCCCACCTGATGAGCCTCCCCTTTGTCCTTATGATTCTGGGCTTAAGCCTGAATATGCTGCGGACCGGGGACGCCCTGGGCCTGGGGTGGGTCCGGAAGAATCCCGTCGGGGTTGGGGTGATCGTCCTGGCCCTGGGATCGCTGGGCTTCATCAACACCTGGGACCTGCCCACCTATGCGGCGCTCTTCTGCGGGGCGATGGCCCTTCAGGTCCTCCGGACCCGGGGCAAACCGTGGTCAGGGGTCGCCTTGGGGGCCGGGCTTCTGATGGGGGCGGTCCTTCTGTATCTCCCCTTTTACCTGGGGCTCAGGGCCCCGGTGATGGGTATCTGGCCCTGGTTCGGGCCCGGCACCCGGGCCCTGCACTACTGGATCATCTGGGGCCTGTTTCTTTTTCTGGGACTTTCTCTGGTCCTGGTTCTGGCCCGGCGGTGGATGAGGGTCCGGCCCGGTGGCGGGGAGGTGGCCGTGGTTGTGGTCCCGGTTGTCCTGCCGCTGGCGCTGTGGTCCCTGGCCCGGCTGGCGGTCTCCGCGTTCACCGGGGGGTGGGTGGAGGGCATGGCCCTGTCCTTTGGTAAATTCTGGCACCTCCTGCCTCTCATGGCGGTGCTGGCCCTCGTCCTGATGCTTATTCTGCGCATGGCCCGGAGGGGACCTGAGGAGTCAGCGAGCGGCGTATTCGCCCTGACGGCCCTGTTCTTCGGATTATTCCTTACCCTGGGTTGCGAGCTCTTCTATGTTCGGGACCTGTTCGGCAACCGCATGAACACTGTTTTCAAGCTCTATTTTCAGGCCTGGGTGCTTCTGTCCATTGGGTCCGCTTTCGGGCTATACTACATGGGCCGAAACTGGCGGCCCGGGGCCATGGGCGGCCGGATTTTCCGGGCGGGGTGGTGGGTCCTCCTGGGTGCGTTCCTGGTGGGGGCCCTGATATATCCGGCGGCGGTGGTGGGGGGCCTTGTCGCGGGGGAGCGGAGCCCCACCCTGGATGGGCTGGCCTTTCTGGAGCGGGATGACCCCTGGGACAGAGGGGCCATAGATTTCCTGAGGGGGGTTGAGGGCTCCCCGGTTATCGTGGAGGCGGTGGGCGCGGAATATTCCGAGTATGGGAGGGTATCGGCCTTTACCGGCCTGCCGGCGGTACTGGGCCAGGTGTGGCATGAGGCGCAGTGGCGGGGGCTGGGGCCTCCCCGCCGGAGGGCGAATGATGTGTCCCGGATCTACCGGAGCCGGGATGTGGGGGAGGTCCGGGCCCTTCTGGAGGGGTATGGAGCGACCTATGTCTATCTGGGCCCCCGGGAGAGGGCGGCCTACGGTGAGGGGGCGGCGGAAAGATTTGTTACCTTCATGGAAGTGGCCTTCAGGAATGAGAGAGTTACTGTCTATAAAATTAGGTGAGCGCGGGCTTTTCCGGGGTGAGGTGGCCCTCTACCTGCTTATCCTGCTGGCGGCGGCGGGGATGCGCTTCTGGGAGCTGGACCTGCGGGCCTTTCATTACGATGAGAGCCTGCATGCCTTCTATAGCTGGAGGCTTTTCCAGGGAGAGGGCTACCAGCATAATCCCCTGATGCACGGCCCGTTCCAGTTCATAAGCACCGCCCTGGTCTACCGGCTCCTGGGCGACAGCGACCTTACCTCCCGCCTCCTCCCCGCCCTGGCGGGCAGCCTGGTGGTGCTCCTGCCCTTTTTCCTCAGGGGCAGGTTAGGCAGGGGGGGGGGCCTGCTGGCGGCGTCCATGCTGGCCTTTTCTCCCTCCATGCTCTACTTCAGCCGGTTCATGCGCAACGACATGTATATCGTGTTCCTCACCCTTATCCTGGTCATCGCCCTGTGGCGCTACATGGGGGAGGGCAGGGCCCGCTATCTCTACCTGGGGGCGGCGGCCCTGGGCCTCAGCTTCGCCACCAAGGAGGTCAGCTATATTACCGTGGCCATTTGGGGCGTCTTCCTCCTGGCCCTGACCGCCGGGGAGTGGCTCGGCCTGCTCCGGGGCAGGCTCCGGCTTTCCGCCCTCTCCCCCGGGGCCGCTTTTCTCCTGGTGATGGCCGCCCTGAGTTTGCCCCAGGCGTCCGCCGGGGTGAGCATCTTTCAAAAGTGGCTGGGGGTTACCCTGGCCAACCCGGATGCGACCCAGGGCCTGGAGGGGGCACCCCTGGGCTGGGGGCTGGCGGTGGCCGGGGTGGTGGTGGGGGTGTTCATGGCCGTTTCCATCCTGGCCGGGTTTCTCTGGAGACCCCGGCAGTGGATGGTCTGTGCGGCCATCTTCTACGGGGTGTATATTTCTCTGTTCACCGTCCTGTTCACCAGCCGCGGCGGCCTGGGCACGGGCATCTGGGGGGCGGGCTACTGGCTGGTGCAGCATGGCAAGCACCGCATGGAGCAGCCCTGGTTTTATTACCCGTCCCTTCTTTCCATCTACGAGTTTCTGCCCCTGGTCCTGGCCATCGGCGCCGCCGTTTTCTTCCTTAAGAGGCGGTCTCCTTTCACCACCTTCCTGATCTACTGGCTGTCGATGAGCCTCGTGGTCTACACCCTGGTGGGGGAGAAGGCCCCCTGGCTGGTCCTGCATATCGCCCTGCCCCTCATCCTGCTCGGCGCCAAGTTCGGCGGCGAGGTCCTGGCGGGCTCGCAGGGCCGGTGGGGACGGTTGTCGGCGGTGGCGGTCCTGGTCCCCCTTTTCGCCCTCACCCTGGTGGCGGCCGGGCAGGCGAGCTATTCCCGGGAGGACCGTCCGGTACAGCTGCTGGTTTTTGCTCAGGGCTCCCAGGACCTGCCCCGCCTGAGGGACCGGGTGGAGGGGCTGGCGGCGTCATCGGGCCAGGGCGAGGAGCTCCCCATAACCGTGGACTCCAACCTCGCCTGGCCCTGGAAGTGGTACCTGCGCGACTTCCGGAATGTGGACTATCCCGACCTGGGCGTCCCCGACGTCCGGCCTCGGGGCTCGGTCCTCCTGGTGGACATCATCCATGAGGGCAGGCTCGGACCTTACCTGACGGCGTATGACCGGGGCTCCGGGTTCGACCAGATTATGTGGTTCCCGGACGACTACAAGACATGGGGGACCCGTGATTTCTTCAGTGCGGGACCGTGGCAGCGGTGGTGGGGCTATTTCCGGCACCGGACCACTCCCGACCCCTATATCTCAACCGGAGGCAAAGCCTTCTTCCCCAAGGGGCGGCCCTAGGCCCCGGCGGGCTTGAGCCCTCCGGCGGGGTAGGCTATAATGGCTGGAACGCGAGAGGAGCCGACAGTTGCTTCGGAAACGCCGCCTGTGGTTTAGCCTGGCTCTCACCCTCACTTTCCTGGGCCTCTTCCTCTATCGCATAGACCTCTCGGAGGCGAAGAGGGCCCTCAACGAGGCGCGTTACATCTTCATAGCCCCCGCCGTCCTGGTCTATTTTCTGGGGGCCTGGTTCCGGTCGCTGCGCTGGCGGCTCCTGGTGACCCCGCTGGCCACGGTGTCTTCCTTCCGCCTCTTTCCCCTGGTTCTTATCGGCTTTGCCATCAACAACATTATGCCCGCCCGGCTGGGCCTGGTGGCCCGGGCCTATCTGCTGGGCAGGAGGGAGGGGGTCAGCAAGATAGCCAGCGGGACGACCATCGCGGTCGACCAGATGTTCGACGGGCTGGCCCTCCTGTTTTCCATAGTGATCATCTCGTTTTTTGTGACCCTTCCCCCCTGGGCCCGGCAGGTGGCCTGGCTTATGGCTTTCGTCCTGGGGGGCGTTCTGTCGGCTTTTCTCCTTATGGCCCGCTCCCGGCGACTGACCCTGGACCTGGCGGGGTGGCTGCTGGGCCCCTTACCTCCTTCCTGGCGGGTAAGGGTGTCCGACTGGCTGGGGCTGGCCCTCTCCGGGCTGGAGACCCTTCGCAGCCCTGGAGTGCTGATCACGGTCTTTGGGATTTCCCTCCTGGTGTGGGCCGCCGAGATGGGCGCCTACTACATCACCTCGCTGTCCTTTGGTCTGGGGCTGCCCTATCACGTTGTGTTTCTGGTGGGCTCCATAGCCAATTGGGGAATATGGCTGGGCACCCCGGGGGGTATCGGTCCCTTCGAATACTTCGGCCTGCAGGCCCTTCTGGTCTTTGGGGTGGCGGACGTGCCGGCCAGGGTCTATATCGGTTTCCTGCACCTTAT
>JAZFUS010000241.1:0-8472 GCA_036447315.1 Dehalococcoidia bacterium | reverse complement strand
TGTTTGCAGTGAGCCGGGCAACCTAATTATCCGGAGACCGAGAGAATTATGAGCCAGGG
This sequence comes from Dehalococcoidia bacterium, assembly GCA_036447315.1. Lineage (GTDB taxonomy): Bacteria > Chloroflexota > Dehalococcoidia > JACVQG01 > JAZFUS01 > JAZFUS01. The sequence continues at coordinate 8,413 of JAZFUS010000241.1, read as the reverse complement.
ACATATCATTGAGGTTGAGGATCTGACCAAGCGGTTCAAGTCCGTGGCCGCCGTGGACGGGGTCAGTTTCGGGGTGGAGGAGGGGGAGATTTTCGGGTTCCTGGGCCCCAATGGCGCGGGGAAGACCACCACCATCAACATCCTGTGCACGCTGCTCAGGCCCACCTCGGGCCGGGCCACGGTCTGCGGCTTCGATGTCGCCCGCCAGCGGAGCCAGGTCAGGCACAGCATCGGGGTGGTGTTTCAGGACCCCAGCCTGGATGACCGCCTGACGGCCCTGGACAACCTCAAGTTTCATGCCTTCATCTATAACCTGCCGTCCAAGATGCGGCGTCAGCGGATAGAGGAGGTGCTGGGCATGGTGGAGCTCTGGGAGAGACGGGGCAGCCTGGTCAAGACCTTCTCCGGGGGCATGAAGCGCCGTCTGGAGATAGCGCGGGGGCTGATCCATTTCCCCCGGGTCCTTTTCCTGGACGAGCCGACCCTGGGCCTCGACCCCCAGAGTCGCAGCCGCATCTGGGAGTATGTGGGCCGCCTCAGGAAGGAGGAGGGGATAACCATCTTTCTGACCACCCATTACATGGATGAGGCCGAGAATGCCAACCGCATCGCGGTCATCGACCACGGGCGTATTGTGGCCCTGGACACCCCCGAGGCCCTGAAGCGGATGGTAGGGGGTGATATCATCAACTTGAAGACGGCGGATGACCAGCGGGCCATGGGAGAGATTTTGGAAAAATTCGGTATCCAGGCCCAGCAGGACGGCCAGGGCCTCGCCTTCGAGGTGAGCAATGGCGGTGAGTTTATCCCCCGGCTGGTGGGCGGCCTGGGCATCGAGATTTCCAGCGTCGGTCTGCGCCGGCCCACCCTGGACGACGTCTTTCTGAAATTAACCGGGCGGGAGCTCCGCGATAGTGAGCTGGGGGGACGGGATATCATGAAGGCGGAAATGAGGTTTGGCCCCCACGGGAGGCGATAGGATGGCTGTTCTCAGGGCGGTTTATATCATCTGGTACCGGGAGCTGCTCCGCCTGCGCCGGGACAAAACACGAATTTTGGGGTCCCTGGCCTTCCCCCTCCTTTTCCTGGCCATCTTCGCCGGGGGGCTGAGCCGGGCGGTGGGTATGGTGGCCGAGGGGGTGGATTTCACCAAGTTTATGTTCCCCGGCATCGTGGGCATGACGGTGCTCATGAACTCCTTTATGTCCGGGGTCTCCGTTGTCTGGGAGCGGGAGGTGGGCTTCCTCAAGGAGGTCCTGGTAGCCCCCGTCCCCCGGGCCGCCATCGTGGTGGGGAAGATCCTGGGGGGGGCCACCGTGGCCATGTTTCAGGGCTCCCTGATCCTGGCCCTGGCCCCGCTTCTGGGGGTGACCTTAAGTGTGCCCATGGTGCTCAAGCTGTTGCCCGTGATGGCGGTGGTGGCCGCCGCCCTGGGGGGGATGGGTATCCTTATTGCCTCGCGGATGAGGTCCATGGAGGCCTTTCAGGTGGTGATGCAGACCACAATCTTCCCCATGATATTCCTCTCCGGGGTGTTCTTCCCGGTGGGCGATCTGCCCGCCTGGATGAATCTGGTGGTCAAGATAAACCCGGTTACCTACGGGGTGGACTCTATCAGGCAGGTGATCCTGGGGCCGGGGGGTGGCCTCGAGTCCCCGGGGACTGGCGTTCCCGGCTACGGCCTCAGCCTGATGGGGCACCCGTTATCCGTGGCTGAGGACCTGATGGTGGTGGGCGCCTTTGGACTGGTGATGGTGGGCCTGGCCATGTGGTCATTTGGCCACCAGGAGTGAGGGCGGCCATCAGGAGTGAGGGTGGCCACCAGGAGTGAGGGCGGCTGCCGGAGGCGGCCTAACGGCCCCGTATCAGGACCAGGAACTCCGACCGGGTGACGGCCTTGCGCAGAAAACGGCCCCGGGTGGCCGAGGTGATGATTTTGGTCCCCGGCTTCTTGGTGCCCCGCATGGTCATGCACAGGTGCTCCGCCTCCATCACCACGGCCACCCCGTCGGGCTGTATGGTATCCATGATGGTATCGGCGATCTGGGTGGTCAGGCGCTCCTGGATCTGGGGCCGCTTGGCCAGGATGTCCACCACCCGGGCCAGCTTCGAGGCCCCCACTACCCGGCCCCCGGTATTGGGGATATAGCCCACGTGGGCCACCCCGAAGAAGGGCAGAAGGTGGTGCTCACACATGGAGTAGAAGGGGATGTCCCGGAGGATTATCATCTCCCGGTGTCCCTCTTCGAATCCCACCTTCAATTCCTCCGTGGGGTCCAGTTGGAGCCCCTCGAACAGCTCTGAGTACATCTCGGCTATTCGCCGTGGCGTACCCTCCAGTCCCTCTCGTTTGGGGTCCTCCCCGACGGCTTCGATCAGGGAGGCTATGGCCTTCTCGATCCGGGCTTCGTCTATCACTTAAGTCACCTTTTCCGCTACCCCTGGGGCCGCTCCACCAGGCTCAGGCTGTGGAGGTCCGGGGTCACATAGAGGTCCTTTCCCAGGTAAAGGGCGGGCTTTAGCCTCTCCAGGTCCAGCCGGTCATCCTGGGTGAAGGCCTCCTCATCCACGTGGACAGCCACTATCTCACCCACTATCCACTCGTGGTCGCCCCAGAGCTTATGGTCCACCACCCGGCATTCATAGGCCGCGTAGGCATCCCGGAGGATGGGGACCCCGGTTATGAGGGGCTTCTCCCGGGCGATGCCGAAGGCGTCAAACTTGTCCATCTCCCGGCCCTGGCTCGACCCCACGGCGGCGATGAGACGGGCCTGCTCCAGGGGCAGGAAATTGACCCCGAACTCCCCGCTCTCCAGGACGAGCTGGTGGCTGTACCTCTTGGGAGACAGGGAGACACCATAGAAGGGTGGGTCCCGGGAGATGGGGGCATGCCAGGCGGCGGCCATGGCATTGTCCTTGTCCCCGGAGTGGGTGGTGACGACCACTACCATGGTGGGATAGTAGTGGAAGAACCCCTCGAAGTGCTCCGTGACTTTCCTGGCCATAGAAACCTCCGAAAAAAGACTTATTCCCAGCCCAGGGCCCTCTCGATGGCGGGGACCTCCGCGGGAAGCTCGGGTAGGGACGGGGAGGTGGACAGGGCGGTATCCGGGTCCTTGAGACCGTTTCCGGTGACCACGCAGACCACCCGCTTGTCCGAAAAATCCTGGCCCTTCCGGCAATACTTGGTCAGACCGGCCAGGGATGCCGCCGAAGCCGGCTCTCCGAAGATGCCCTCCCGGGTACTCATAAGCCCGTAGGCCGCCATGATCTCCTGGTCGCCGACCGCATCGATAACGCCCTCCGATTCGTCCCGGGCCGCGAGCGCCCCCTGCCAGGACGCCGGGTTGCCGATACGGATGGCCGAGGCCAGGGTCTGAGGCTCGGGGATGACGTGACCCTGGACGATGGGGGCCGCCCCCTCCGCCTCGAACCCCATCATCCTGGGGGTCCGCTGGGACCGTCCCTTCTGGCGGTATTCCTTGAAGCCCCTCCAATAGGCGGTGATGTTGCCGGCATTTCCCACCGGGATGAAGAGGAAGTCGGGGGCATCGCCCAGGGTGTCCACGATCTCAAAGGCGGCGGTCTTCTGCCCCTCCAGGCGGTGGGGGTTGATGGAGTTGACCAGGGTAACGGCGTGCTTCTTAACGAGGGTGCGCACGATCTCCAGGGCCTGGTCGAAGTTCCCCTCTATGGTGATGATCCGGGCGCCATAAACGATGGCCTGGGCGAATTTGCCCTGAGCGATGTTGCCCTTGGGGACAATGACGATGGTCTCCAGGCCACAGCGGGCCCCAAAGGCCGCCGCCGAGGCGCTGGTGTTCCCCGTGGAGGCACAGATGATGGCCGAGCTCCCCGCCTCCAGGGCTTTGGCCACCGCCACTACCATGCCCCGGTCCTTGAAGGAGCCGGTGGGGTTGCAGCCCTCCAGCTTGAAGTAGAGCTCTCCCACCCCCAGCTCCTTTTCCAGCCTGGAGGCGCGGACCAGAGGGGTGTCTCCCTCACCGAGTGTGATGAGGGGGGTCTGGGTGGTCACGGGCAGGAAGTCCCGGTACTTGACTAGAACACCTGGTGCCATAGCTCTCTTTCCCCCAGGATCAACTCAGGCTTCCACCCGTATGAAGCTGGATATTTCCTTGACCACCTTGAGCCCCTTAACCTCCTCCAGGGAGGCTGTCATGGCCCTCTCCTCGGCGGGGTGGGTCATGATGACGATCTCGGCAGTCCCCGCGCCTTCATCGGACTCCTTCTGGATCACCGAGGAGATGCCGATGGCGTGGTCGCCCAGAATCCTGGCAATCTGGGCCAGGACCCCGGGGCTGTCGGTTACATTCATTCTCAGGTAGTACCGGGTGATGATGTGGGACATGGGGCGGATGGCCTTGGTCCTCTCGAATCTGGGCCCGGGCCCCGGGCTGGCCCCCCGGCAGATGTTCCGGGCCAGCTCCACCACGTCGGCGATGATGGCGCTGGTGGTGGGCAGGGCACCGGCCCCACGGCCGTAGAAGATTACGTTTCCCACCAGGTCTCCCTCCACCTGGACGGCGTTGAATACCCCGTCCACCCGGGCCAGGAGGAAATCCTCGGGGATAAAGGCGGGGTGGACCCGGGCCTCGATGGTCTCATCCCTCTCCCTGGCGATGGCCAGGAGCTTTATGGCATAGCCCAGCTCCCGGGCATAGCGGAAGTCCCGCCAGGCCAGCTTGCCTATACCCTCATGGTACACGTCCTGGGGCCGGACCTGGCTGCGAAAGGCCAGGGTGGCCAGGATGGCCAGCTTGTAGGCGGCATCTATGCCCTCGATGTCATTGGTGGCGTCGGGTTCGGCATAGCCCAATTCCTGGGCCTGGCTCAGGGCCAGGCCAAAGTCCAGCCCCTCAGCGGCCATCCGGGTGAGGATATAGTTGGTGGTGCCGTTGATGATGGCCTGAATCCCGGATATCCTGTTCCCGGCCAGGTCACGCTGAAAGGGCGCCACCAGGGGGATGCCTCCGCCTACGCTGGCCTCGTAGCGCAGGCCCACGCCGCGCGACTGGGCCTGGCTCAGGAGCTCCGGGCCGTGCTTGGATAGGACCTCCTTGTTGGCGGTGACCACATGTTTCCCCCCCAGGAGGGCCTGGCTGATGTATTCCAGGGCGGGGTTTTCGCCCCCCATGACCTCCACCACCATGTCGATCTCGGGGTCGGCCAGTATATCCTGAGCTTCGGTGGTGAGAAGGCCCGGACCCACATCCAGGGAGCGCTTTTTATCGGGCTGGCGGACCAGGATTCGTTTGAGGACCAGGGGGCAGCCCACCTGTTCGGCCAGATTCTCCGCCTTTTCGCCCAGCATCCTGGCCACCCCGCCCCCCACTACCCCCAGTCCCAGGAGCCCGATATTAATGCTCGCTTTGGTCTTCACCCGGCCTACCTCGATCGCCCCCCGCGTCGGTATGGGAGCCGCTTTTTCGGGGGATATTAATTAAATTGCTTGGCCACCCAGTTCAAACGGCGCGTGTTCAGGAAAGCATCTCTCAGAGCGTCCTCCCGCTTCTCCTCCATCCAGGCGCCTATAGCATCCGATTTCATCCCGTCCAGATAGTTATCGGCGATGGTCCTCACCTGGTGCTCTTCGCTGACCATGAGAAGGTAATAACCCTCAGGCGTTTCCACCGGCTCGCTCACCGTGCCCGGTTCCAGGGCGAAGGCCGTATCCTCCACGACCGGAAAGGCGCCCCGGGGCACCCAGCCCAGGTCACCGCCCTTTTCCTGGGTGACCTCATCCTGGGATAACTCCTGGGCCACGGCGGCGAAGTCCTCCCCGTCGGCCAGGCGAACGGCTGCGTCTTCGGCCTCCTCCAACGTGTCCAGGAGGATGAGATGGAGGTGGATGTGCTCCGCCTCGGTGGGCACCCGGCTTTGAATCCTGGTCCTCATCTGACCCCAGCGGAGATCGTGCTCTACTATCCCCCGGTGAACAGCTTCGGTGAGCCCCATGTTCTTGAGGACCTCTCGATACCGTTCCTGGTATTCGGTCTCGGTCAGGGTGATGGGTTCCTCCCCCTCAGCGGGCTGGGGACTGATGGTTTCGCGGATGGTGTCATCGATCTCCCGGGCGCTTATCCTGACATCGAATTCGGGCTTGGCCGCCTCCTGGCGGACCAGTTCCCTGTCCTGGATCTGTTCGATGGTCATCCCCACCAGGGAGAGGGGGTTCTCGGCGCCCCCAAAAAGGGTGACATTCATTCGGAGGATCCCGATAAAATAGTCAAGGTCGAGAATGGTGTCGTTAACACGGACGGCGGGCTCGTGGCGGGGGGCGATATTGCTGTCGTAGTAGCCATATCCCATGACCCCTAGGGCTCCGAGGATTACCAGGGCCCCTAGAGCGAAGACTATACGACTTCTTCGCTCCTCCCGCTGCCACCGGGAAAGCTGACGTGTAGTGGGCACCCTGTGGGGTGCCGCCTTAGGCTTCTTGGGCAAAAACCGGTCTCCTCCCCCCGGGGATGTGTTTATTGGCCCCGGTTTTTTTCCCCCTCCGGCCCCTCCGGACACCGGGTCTTTCAAGGAGATCGCCCCGGGAAAGCGTCCTTAAAGAGGGCATAGAGGCGAACTGGGCAGCTAGCCCCTGGGGCTGATGACCCCGGTCTTGCGGATTTGAGCCATGGTATAGGGCAAAAGGGCCAGATGCCGGGCCCTTTTTATGGCCAGGGCCAGGGCGCGCTGGTGCCGGGCACAGGTGCCCGTCCGGCGCCGGGGCTCGATCTTGCCCCGGTCCGAGATGTACCTCCGCAACTTCAGGGGTTCCTTGTAGTCTATGCGGTTATTCTTCTCGACACAGAAAGCGCATACCTTGCGCCTGGGGATGTACCTTGGCCTGTCTCTTGGCCTGTCTCTCGATTTGGACTTGGGTGCGGGCATAATTACCTCTACAATCTAGATATAGGATAGCGTATTCTTTTCCAACGCCCTGCCGGGGAACTAGAAGGGCAAGTCATCGGGCTCCACCTCGTCGGAGAGGCCCTCCGGCGTGCCCCCTTCCTCGGGGAGGGGCGCGATAGCCTGGCGGTCGAGGAAGACCACCCTGTTGGCCACAATCTCATTGCGAAACCGGCGCTGCCCGTCGGGACCCTCCCAGGAGCGGGTGTGCAGCCTGCCCTCCACATAGGCCCGGCGTCCCTTGGCCAGGAACTGGTTGCAGGTCTCCGCCAGCCGGTTCCAGGTAACCACCGTGAACCACTCGGTTTCCTGCCTCCGTTCCCCTTCCCGGGTGGTATAGTTTCGACTTACGGCCATGTTGAAGGAGGTCACTGGGTTGCCATTGGGGGTGAAACGCATCTCCGGCTCGTTGCCTATGTTTCCGATGAGCATAATCTTGTTCAGACTGGCCATCGTATAGCTCCTTCTGCTCTCATATTTATCGGCTCATCAATGCTATTCATTCACCCGGACAAGCAGGTGGCGTATGACCTCCTCCGACCTTACCAGACTGGACTCCAGCTCCCCGGTGAGCTCGGGATCGAATTGGAACCGGGCGTGGACATAGTTCCCTTCATAATAATGTTTGATGGGATAGGCCAGCTTGCGTCTCCCCCACTGGTCTACCTGGGCGATGTCCCCGCCCTTCTCGGTGATCCAGCTGGTTACCTTCTCTATGGAGGCCGGGAGCGCCTCGTCGGCGATCTCGGGGCTGATAACCACCGTTAGCTCATAATCGTGCAATCTTCTACCTCCCCAGCAAAGTCGCCTAACATTATAACATGGAACAATCCCTGAGGAAAGACTATCGGTCCCTGTGGGGGACGGGGAAGCGCCGGCATATCTCCTCCACCTCTCGGTTGACCGCCCGGCGGGCCTTTTCATCCCCCGGATGGCTGATAACCCGGATTATCATCCGGGCGATGGCTTTTATCTCATCGGGTCCCAGGCCCCGGGTGGTCACCGCCGGGGTGCCCAGCCTGATGCCGCTGGCGGTCCGGGGGGGGAGGGAGTCGAAGGGTATGGCGTTGCGGTTGACGATGATGCCAGCCGCCTCCAGGGCCTCCTCGGCCTCCCGGCCGGTGATACCGGTACCGGCGATATCCGCCAGGAGCAGATGGGTGTCCGTGCCCCCGGAGACGATCCGTAGCCCCAGACCCCCCAGCTCCCGGGCCAGGGTCCTGGCGTTCTCCTGCACCCGGCGCTGATAGCTCTGGAAATCCGGGTCCATGGCCTCGCGGAAGGCCACTGCCTTGGCGGCGATGGCGTGCATCAGGGGCCCCCCCTGCATTCCGGGAAAGACGGCGGCATCGATCGTCGGGGCCAAATCCGCGGAGCACAGGATGAAACCGCCCCGCGGTCCCCGCAGGGTCTTGTGGGTGGTTGAGGTGACCACATCGGCGTGGGGTACGGGGGAGGGGTGCACCCCGGCGGCCACCAGCCCCGAAAGGTG
>JAZFUS010000240.1:0-3199 GCA_036447315.1 Dehalococcoidia bacterium | reverse complement strand
CCATGTGCGGGTCCCGGCCCACCAGGTGGACCCGGTGCCCCGCCCCGCTCAGGAGGCCCCCGGCCACACTGCCGACGGCACCCGCACCCATTACCAGAACGTTCACTATTTTCCCTTGAAGACGGTGGCCCTTTTCTGCTGGAAGGCCATGGTGGCCTCCTCCCAGTCGTCGGAGCAGATGCATATCCCCTGGGCCACGGCCAGGGCGTCCAGGGATGCCTGCAGATCGGTATGCAGCCCGTTGTAGGTGATCTGTTTGTCCATGCGCAGCGCGATGGGCGGGCCCTCGGCCAGGGAGCGGGCGAAATCCATGGTCACCTGCTCCAGGTCCTTGGCCGGCACCAGCCTGTTGAGCAGGCCTATCTGAAGGGCCTCCTCGGCCTCCAGCATGCGGGCGCTATAGATGAGCTCCAGGGCCCGGCCCAGGCCGATGATCCGGGGCAGCATCCAGGTATCGCCGAAGGCGGGGACCAGCCCCCGGTTGGTCCAGCCCACCATGAACTTGGCGTTATCCGAGCCGAACCGTATGTCACAGGCCTGGGTCATGGAAAACCCCTGGCCCACCGCCACGCCGTTGACCATGGCTATGGTGGGAATGCGCAGCTCCTGGAGGGCCACGGTTATGGGCCGGGTGTAGCCCCGGACGGCCTGGGCTATCTTTTCGGGGGTGCGCTGGGGCATGACGAAGTTGACCAGGCTGTCCGGAGTGCTGGAGTGGTCGCCGCCGGCGCAGAAGCCCCGCCCCGCCCCGGTGATGACCAGGACCCTGATGTTATCGTCCCCGGCCACATCCTGCAGGGCCTTCGGGATTTCCAGGTTCATCTGGTTGTTCACCGCATTCAACCGGTGGGGGCGGTTGAACACCAGGGTGGCCAAAGGCCCCTCTTTCTTGAGGATAATTGTCTCGAAGTCCATGGCAGCCTCCTTATTATTTTGTCGCGAGATCAGAAAGCGGCTGAGGGCTCGCGGAACTGGCCGAATACCCCTGTAAGGGTCTCGGTGATCTCCCCGATGGTGGCATAGGCACCCACCGCCTCGATCAGGGATGGCAGGATATTGTCCTCTCCCCGGGCGGCGGCCTCGACCAGCTTAAGACTCCTCCGCACCGCGTCGCCGTCCCTCTCCGCCCGCACCCGTTCCAGCCTAGCCATCTGCTCCCGAGCCACCCGGTCGTCGGGCCGGTGGATCTCGATCTCCCTTTTCCCCTCCTCCGAGGGGAACTTGTTCATGGCCACCACCACCCGCTGGCCGGAGTCCTCCTCCCGGGACCGCTGGTAGGCCTGCTCGGCCAGCTTTTTCTGGATGTATCCCTGCTCTATGGCCCTGGTCATCCCCCCCATCAGCTCCACCTCCCCCAGGACATTCTGAATCTCCTCCTGGAATCGGTCGGTCAGGGCCTCCACGTAATACGAGCCGCCCAGGGGGTCCACCGTGTCCATAACCCCGGTCTCATAGGCGCAGATCTGCTGAGTGCGGATGGCCAGGCGGGCTGTTCTCTCGGTAGGCAGGGCATAGGCCTCGTCCAGGGCCGGGTGAATGGCCCCCTGCAGGCCTCCCAGGGCGGCGCCCAGGATGCCATAGGCCCCCCGGACCAGGTTATTTTCCGGCTCCTCGCGCCGGTAGTAGCTGCCGCAGACCATGGTCATGAACCGCATCATCATCGAGGCCGGCTTTTTCGCCCCGTATTTTTCCTTCATCAATTTGGCCCACAGCCTCCTCCCCGCCCGGAACTTGGCCGCCTCCTCCAGGAACTCCGTCCCGGTGGCGAGGAAAAAGGATATCCGGGGGGCCACCTCATCGATATCCAGACCCCTCTCCAGGGCACTCTCGATGTAGGTCATGGCGTTGGCGAAGGTGTAGCCCATTTCGTAGGCCATGCTGCCGCCCCCCTCCCGGATCAGGAAGCCCCGCACCACGATGGGGTTGAAGTGGGGAAGGTGCTTTATGCAGTATTCGATGATATCCGTGGTGAGGCGGAGCGCCGGTTTCACCGGGAAGATCCAGGCCCCCCGGGAGACGAATTCGGAGAGGAGGTCGTTGGACAGAATGCCCCTCAGGCTGGAAGAGAGCACGCCGGCCCTCCCGGCCAGGGCCAGGTACATGGCCAGGAGGATAGGGGCCGGGGCGGCGATGTTCATATTGGTGGACATCTTCTCCAGGGGCAGGCCGTCGTAGAGGACCTCGAAGTCCCGCAGGGTATCCACCGCCACCCCCACCCGGCCCACCTCGTGGCGGGCCTGGTCGTGGTCGGAGTCCAGTCCCAGCTGGGTGGGAAGGTCGAAGGCGCACACCACCCCCATGGTGCCCTGTTCGATGAGGTACTTCCACCGCTGGTTGGTGTCCTCCGCCGATCCGAAGCCGGAGTAGAGCCGCATGAGCCAGGGTGTGGCCCGGTACATGGCGGGGTGGATGCCCCGGGTGAAGGGGTACTCCCCCGGAAAGCCCAGGTCCCTCAGGTAGTCCCCACCGGCGACATCGGCCGGGGTATAGAGGATGTCCGCCCCGCCGTCCAGCTGGCCGCCGGACGGGGAGAGGTCCTCGAGTTTCTTCTGCCGGGCCCATTCCTGCTTTTTTCGGGCTATGTCATCGGTATCGTTCATGGCCCCGAACCTCCCCTGCCGGAAGCGCCTTCCGCAGCCAATTATAGCCGCCCCTCCCTTTGGTAATCAAGGGCGGTTAACGGGGGGAGGCGGGCGGATAACGAGGGATGTGGAAAGGAAATATTTATTCGGCGAATGGGAAAGGGGGGCAGGTGTGACGGAAGTCATTTATGGGGGGGCGTGGCCGGACTATAATATTGGTGAGAGAAAAAACCGGTGTCGATACCGGAAAGGGAGTTGCCATGAACAGGGATGATGTGTTTCGCGAGATGGAAGAGGTGTTCGGATTGGTACCCGGACTGGTACACGGTTGGGTCCCCGGCTAAGTCTTCGCCCGGGCTATAAAACTTCCCGATGTGGCGGTCGGGGAGGTGTGGGGTTTGATGAAAGGCGTGCAGCTGGGTGAGACCCGCATACCGGCCAAGTACAAGATGCTCATTGGCGTGGCGGTGGCGGCGGCGCTGCGAAGCCCCCATTGCTCCTACTTCGGGACGGAGGCGGCCAAACTGCGCGGGGCCACGGATGACGAGATCAGGGAGGCGGTGCTGGTGCCGCAGCCTGGTGAACCTGGGCAGCACCTGGCTAAGCGGCTCTCAGTA
>JAZFUS010000239.1:0-7524 GCA_036447315.1 Dehalococcoidia bacterium | reverse complement strand
GCCTTAAGCTGCTGCCGGGTGGGGAGCGCTAAAAGCCTGTCAGCCATGTCAGGCCCCCTTCATCCACACCGCATGATCGGCCCGGATGACGGCGTGGTCATACAGCTCGGCGGCCACCACCTTGTCGGCCAGATAGTCGATGTCGTAGTCGCTCTTGACCGTTGGCTCCATCTGGGAGATGTGGGCTATGGCCTCCCGGTGCATCATCACGTTGTCGTGGCCGGCGGCATTGGTCCCGTCCACATTCGGAGTGACGAAGATGGGGTACTGGCCCATCCAGCTCCCCAGTATCCCCTGCCTGGTGTCGGCGTAGTCGCTGTGGATGAACTGGTCGAGCTTCAGGAAGCCCGCTTTCTGGGCCGGGGAGATGATGATCACCCTGTCCTCCTCCGGGACACTGGCATCATTGAGGTACTGGTCGGCCCGGACCAGGTTGTCATAGCTCAGATCGGCGGCCATCGTGCCAACGGTCTGGGTTATGGTCCCGTCGTCGATCAGCGCCGCCAGGGCGTCGTCCTCCTGCAGGGCCAGGGCATACCCCAGCTTGGGGCTGTACCGGGACCGCAGGTCATGCGATGACTGAATGGCGATGATGTCCTCGACGGCGAAGGCGGCATAGTAGTACTCGTCGACCGTGATCGTGGCCTCGGTCTCCGTCACGGTCTCATAGCTGATAGCCGTGTTCGCGCTCTTGGCCCGGGCCGCCAGATTCGAGATTTCCTGGATACGGATGACCTGGCCCCGCCGGAGCTGGGCTTCGAAGCGCCGGTCCACATTAGTGGCAAACACCAGCCTCTGTTCCCGGGCTATGGTAGCCTCCTTGGCCCACACCTCTTCCAGGAATACATCCGCATTGGTTACATCGATAAACTCGGTTGTTCCAGTAGCCACCTGCTACCTCCTTATGGACTCAAGTCCTTGTATTTGGTCTGAACGGAGGCTATCACCTCATCGGGGATATCCTCCTCAAAGAACTTCCGCAGAAAAGCAAGGGTTTGACCCTCGACTTTCTTGATGAAAGACATGTGGTCTTGCTGGTCAGTGGACTCGGGCCCCAGCTTGTTGGGCGTTATCCATCTCTCCAGCAGATTCACATAGACCCTCTTCTCCATCTGCTCGAAGGCGTTTAGTTCCTCCGGGGGGTCGTCGGGCTTCCTGTGGTCCTCGCCACCCGTCTGAAGAACCCCAAGTCTCGACCCGTCCACCTTCTTCATTAACGGGTCTTTAGGTTTAGCTTCGGTCACGATTCGCCTCCATCCTTTCAAAGCTGAGCGGCTTGTCCATGGGCAGATTGCCTTCGAGCCCGCACCCGGGGCATTTCACCCGGTTGCCGAACCACCGTTCCTGGGCCCAGACGCCGTTCTTCACCCACCAATACTCACCACCGAACCCTATCCTGTCGGTGATCTCCAGGGCCAGAACGGTGTCGCACCGGAAACAGTGCTGCCGGCGCACGGTCCTGGGCTTCCGCCCCGTCCCAATGATCAGCCTCTCCTGCTCTGAGCCGCCCATCCTTCTTTGAAGGGCCATCAAACCCTGCCGTCCTTCACCGGTCGGTGAAGGACACTTTGCCCTCTCGCACCATTTCCTGGTACTCTCCGGCGGACATCTTTCTGATTTCGGCTCTCGTGACCCTGCGCACACCCGGACCGGAGGTGGAGCCGGCCCTCGAAACAGGCCTGAGGGTTGGTCCTTCCCCCGGCGGGCGAAGGACCAGCACCTTGGCCAGGGCCTCCATCTGCTCGGGGCTGCCGTCCTTTAGCTGAAGGACGGAGAGGATATCCGAGGCCTCCACGCCGTATTTGGCACCGATGCGATGGGCGTCCTGCTCCCGGTTGAACCGTTCCACCACGGCCGTCGCCTCCCTCATGCCTTTCTCCCTTTCCTGGAGGTCCTGATCCTGGCGCAGCATATCCTGTTCCCTGGCATCAAGCCTCTGCCTTCTACGGAACTGTGCCAGGCGGTCCGGGTCATCCCGTACCTGTTCCAGCTCGGCATTGTCCTTCTCCTCCCTGATCCGGACTATCTCCGCCCTCAGGCCCTCCGCTTCCTTCTCGACGGCGGACTTACGGAGGCGGCCCTCCCGGGCCCGGTCATCGCTGAGCGCCTTGCTCACCATCTCCTCGACCTGGACCATGGAGAAACTCTCCTCCTTTGGACCTTCCGAGGGGGATGGAGTTCCCTGATCATCCAGGCCAGAAGTCTGTCCTCCTTCTGCCGAAGGACCGGTGAAGGACTGAAGACCGTCCTGACCCTTACCAGTTTCATCCATAGCCACAGCACCCCCTTTTTTTTCAACAAAAAAAGCCGCTCTCACGGCTGTCGGGCAGCTCACAAAAGCGGCTATCTGGTAGCTCTCTGGGTTATTCAGTTATCGAGGCCGGGTTTCCCTTGACTCCTTACTATCATACACTATATGTTGTGGTTTGTCAAGGCCCAAGTCATACATATTGTATGTATGGCAGGTTTTTGAGGATGTGGGGCACACCAGCTCCAGGCGGCTGCCCACCAGGCGCCCCAGCTTTTTGCGGCAGTGGTTACAGAATATCCAGCCGTCCTTGTCTATCATCTCACCTTTTCCTCATCAAAATAACAGACCAAATTATCGTCACGCCAGCGAGATCCCCCCCACGGGTCCAAAAAACTCCTCGATATCTCCCTCGGTGATGCCCTCGAAGAGGGCTCTCAACAGGAGCACCGTATCGGCCCCGGGACCCCGGCGGCGGACATCCTCCAGGAAGCCATGGGTATCCTCCTCGGCAAAGTGTTTGATGGTCTCCGCCGCCGCCAGGCGCGCCCCCCGGGGCCCCAGCTCGGCGCTCCGCTCCGCCACCAGGTTGGGCCACAGGCGCTCCACAGCGCCCGCCAGCCGCTCCAGTTTTGCATCCCCCTCCTCCCCCCCATCGGGGGACACGGGCCCCCCGGTTGAGGGCAGCGCGCCCCGGCGCCTCCGACTGTTCTCCCGCAGCCTCCGGAGCAGGTCCGGGGGGCTCCCCGCCGGGGGGGGGAGCCCCCGCTCCCAGCGGCGTCTCAGAGAGGCCAGGACCAGGTTGTCCAGGTCGTCATGGTCGAATTTTATCCCGGGCATCATTTCCGTCCCACCCCTCCCCCTGCCGGCCCCTGGGGAAGCAGGGGGATGTCCTCCGGCGTCTCGGGCGGCCCCTGCCGGGGCCCGGCCACCCTCCCGGTCCCAATCTCCTCTATGGAGAACCCCAGCTCCTCCCCAATGATGGAGGCCAGCACGGTCTCACCCTCATCGATGGCCGCCCGGGCCTCCCGGTACAGTGCCACCTTGGGTATGGTCTTCTCGGCCAGGTCCACCCGTCTCTTGCGCCTGATCTTTTCGGGGTCCTCGGCCCGTATCAAGTCCCGCAGTATGGTATCCTCATCCAGGTACTTCTCCGCGGCCGCGGCCATGGAGAACCGGGCGTTTTCGGTCTTGGTTGACCTCACAGTGTACCGGTACTCGATGCCATACTCGCCCTCCAGGGCGGAGACCTCCCACCGCCTCTTGTGGCCCTTCCTGCCCAGTTCGATAGGCCCGTCCAGGCCTCGGACCTGGTCGATGACCATATCGGCCAGCTGCTGGAAAATGAGGCCCACCGCGCCCAGCCGGGGAAGGAATATCTGGTCGCCTTTCTCTCCCAGCTCGATCATCGCCACACCCGAAAGAGGAAAAGGGATATTTCCATAGTCCAGCCGCGACTGGCTGCCGGCCTGGATCAACTCGTCCAGCAGCCCGTGGAGCAAACGCCCCGCCTCCTTGATGTCCGCCGAGGGCACCATTTCCACCCCCCCGCCTATATCCGCCGAGGTGATGTTCCCCAGCTCATCCACGTCGTCGGGCGGCTCGGCACTGGGGCCGGACTTGCTGTGCCACGTCTTGGCCCCCTTGAAGCTGGCCATGTTAAGGGTCTGGTAGATACTGGCGATCCTGTTAAACTCCGGTATGAGGTCCCGAATGAGGAAGAATATCGATTCCCCCCGGTGTTCGAAGCTTTCCCGGTCCTGGAGCATGGAGCCCAGGGGAACCGCCTGAAAGATAAAGGGCGGATACCCGTAGGTGTTTTCCTGCTCCGTTAGTTTCGTGTTCCCATGGTAGACCACATTCGCTTCGTCATCCCACACATCCCATATCTCGTAATCCTTCCGGTCCCTCAAAGAAGAACTGGCCGCCGGGAACTGGTCCTCCATCTCGGCCCGGGAGAGCGTCATCCTCTGGGCCGCCCACTTCAGGCCGCCCCTGCCTGTCTGATAGACAAAATGCCTGGTGTCCACGGGTTCCGTATCGGCGATAAGCACCCCATTCTCCATCCTCCAGCAGACCCGGGCGGCGGCGCTGCCCCGGATGCACACCTGCTCCGTGAAGAAGGGCTGGAGCCTGGGCTTGGCCTGCCTCATCAGCCTCAGGTCGGTGGATTCCACCGCGGCATTGACGAAACCACGGACCTGGCCCTTTTGCTCGTCCGATATGCCCTCCCCCTCCACCACCACCTGCTGCGAGGCGGCGCCCAGGGCCGACATCACGTGCCCGGCGAACACCGCCGGGATGTTCAGCGTCAGGTTTATCACCCCCGGCACGTCCCGGTTGTCCTTGTCTCGCATGACATATTTGCTCAGGTAATAAAGGTCCCGATCGTCATCCATGCGGTTAAACAGGCCCCGGAAGGTATTCTGTTTTTCCAAAACCTCTTTGATATCGACCATCTTTCCTCCCCTCAAAACCTCACTTTTCGTTTCCCCGCGGCCCCCCCCGATCTCATGGTTTCCGGCACGAAGTCGCTCAAGATGTACCGCTCGGCATCCATCAGGTGGAACCTGGCCCTATCCTCGATCTCCTCCGAGGGCTGATAGGCCCTGTTGAGCCTGTAGCTGTACGACTGTTTCTGGTCCAGGTAGTTGTGCAGATCGGAGAAGACCATGACCCTGTTCAGCTTGTGCAGGGCATACACCTTCCCGATCCCCACCTCCACGTCCCGGACCGTGTCCTTCGGCTCCTGAATGGGCCAGCCGTGGGCCGTGTAATCACCCCGCCACCCCTCCTCCTGATGGGAGCCGCCGATGCGCTTGATGACATATCTCCCCTCGGTTATCTTCTTGAAGTCCTCCACCTGCTCGAATACCGAGCGGCTCCCGGGCTGGTATTCGGCGACGGCGTAGATGAGCCCCGTATGGGTGGGGTCCACGGTGTAGAACATGGCCGCCGGATTGGCGCTCCCGAAGTCGTGGCCCACATACCAGTGCCAGTGGTCCGGAATGGGGAACCGGGGCACCAGGCAGGCCGCCTCGTCGAAACAGTCATAGACCAGGCCCGCGGGCTTTTCGAAAATGCCCCGATACATGAGATTGAACTTCCAACCGGGAAGGGTGCGCCGGGCCCTTTCGTACTCGGCCCGGGGGAAAGCCGGATTCATCAGGGAATCGAACTGGACCACCTCGATATCCGGGTCGCCCCCCACCCAGCGGTCATAGATCTCATTCTTCAGCCAGCCCCACTCATATAGCGTGGTGGTGCCCAGAAGAGGCCCCTGGGCCAGGGAGAGACGCCGCAGGATGGCCTCATAGGCGCCCCGGGTGAAACTGGGCTGGCCCACCTCATCCAGCCAGGCGGCCCTGGCCGTAGCCGCCTCCAGGCCCACCCTGGCCTCCGCGGAGCGCAGGATGATTCTCGCCCACATCCGGTCATCCTGATGTTTAGCCAGGAACCTGCCGCCGGGGTCGCACAGCTCCATGACCCGGCTGCCGGCCCAGTAGCGCCCGATGCCCTCCAGATCCTCAAACACCGTCCTCAATTCAGGCATCATCTTCAATTTGAACTGGTCGTAGGTGGAGGTCACGGCCAGATAGTCGCCGGGCCCCCCCTTGAGTATTTTTCGATGCAGCCAGTGGGGCCCGAAACAGGTCTTGCCCCCCTGCGGGCCCGCCAGCATGAACACAAACCGGGCAGTGCTCTCGAAGGCCCGTATCTGCCCGTCGTGCATATTCAGGTGGGACAGCCTGCCCTCCGGGGTCAGCACCCGGAAGGATGTAGTGTCCCCTGTGATACCAACCGGGCCCATCAGTCCCCCCTCTCCACCCGCTGGTAGCGGACCGTGTGGTGATGGACGATGGGCTGGCCCTTTTTGCCCGTGTGTTCCTGCCGGTCCACCTGCCCCAGGACCTGTTTCCCCAGCCAGATCAGCATGGTGGTATCCGGGGCCAGCGGGGGTATCCGGTACATGGCCCGGCCCCGTTCGTCCCGCAAGACCGCGCCGTCCTCGTCCCGAAACAGCTCCCCCTCCCGGCCGTAGGCCTTCTCCCACTGGCGGCGGCGAAGGCCCTGCTTCCCCTCCTCTGAGCCCTTATTATAGGCGCGCAGGAATCCCTGGCTCCGCTCCAGCGTCGCCCCGGTAACCCCCAGAACGACCGCTATCTCCCCGTGGTTACACTGGACACGGGCCAGCTCCTCCACCAGCCCCAGGTCTATAGACCTCCGGGGCCGCCCGCGGGGATTGCCCGATCGGCCCTTGGGCCACCGGCCCCGGTTCAGGTTATTACTGTCCGGTTGTTTATCGGTCATCTCTCCTACAAAAAAGGCACCCTGGGATCGGCGTCGTTATGCTTCCTCCCCCGGCGGCGGCGGGAGATGATGAGCTTGCCGTCCTTGACGACGCCCAGCTTCTCGGTCCCGCAGCAGTCGCAGCGGATTATTCGCTCCACGTTTTCTCCTTCTCACGGCCCAGGGGCCAGTAACGGCAGCAGGACAGGCACTTCAGCACACCATCTTCAAAGAAGAGATTGCGGAGGCCGCAGTGTGGGCAGACCAGGCGCCCACCCACGATCTCGAAGACCTGGACTATCCGCGGGGTCTCTCCGGTGCCATCCATCAATCACGCCACCACGTCCCCATCAGGGGAGGGACTCCTCCAGAAAGCCGAGGCACCGGTGCAGCTCCTCTTCGGTGAGGTCCGCGGTGGACCTGATCTCCCTTTTCAGTTGCAGGGTGAGGAATTTGTAGGCCGTGCCCTCCTGCCAGTCCATGGCCTCTCTATCCGTCATCATCCACCAGAGCCGCTCCCGAAGCTCGCCGGGTTGGCCCTGAGGCATGATGAGCTCGGGCATCTCGTCATCGGGCTCGGGAATGTCCCCCGCTCCGACGCCCTCAGCCACCGGCAGGAGCCACGGGTCGGACGACCCCGCGGCCGTCATCATATCCACCAGGGTCTCCCGGGTGCGCAGGTTCATGACGTGGACAGTGCGTCTGCCGGAACCCGGGACCTTGACCTCCAGCGGCTCCAGGGTCAGGAGCAGGGAGATCATCCTTCCGTGAAGGACCCGCCCGTAAAGTTTCCGGATGAGGTCGGCGGCGGAGTTGATGTTCCGGATGGAGTTTATGCTCCCTGTGTCAATCTGCCACACGCCCAGGCCGGGGACCTCGGGGAGAAGAAACTGGAGGTTCATTACCTCCTTGCACTGGACCCGGTAATACCCGCAGTCCCGCCCCGGGCACGCTATCTCCCTCATCTCGGCCTCGCCGGTCTCGAT
>JAZFUS010000238.1:0-3094 GCA_036447315.1 Dehalococcoidia bacterium | reverse complement strand
GAACGTTGAGAACTTCTGCCTCGGCCTGGTAGAGATGGGCTTCAAGGCGGGGGACACCCTGGCCATTATGGGCGACCCCTGCCCCGCGTGGGTGTACGCCGACATAGCCGCCGAGTGTGCCGGGGGCATCAGCTACGGGATTTACCCCACCAGCGCCGCCCCTGAGATCAAATACCTCATGGAAAACGGGGAAGCCGAGTTCTTCGTCGCCGAGGACCAGGAATACGTGGACAAGATCCTGCCCCTGGTCGGTGAGATTCCAAAACTAAAGAAGATCATCGTTTCCGATACCCGGGCGCTGTTCATGTACAACGACCCCCGGATAATGAGCTGTCAGGATGTGAAGGACCTGGGCGCCCAGCGCAAAGCCAGGGAACCCCAGCTTTTCGAGGAGATGGTCTCCAGGGTCAAGCCGGAGGATACGGCCACCCTGGTCTACACCTCGGGCACCACCGGGGTCCCCAAGGGGGTAATGATCTCTCACTATAACCTTCTCTGGGGCTTCTTAAGCCAGATTGAGGTCTATCCCGAGGTGTTCCAGAATGACAAGTCGCGCACCGTGGCCTATCTCCCCATGGCCCATATCATGGCGAGGTACCAGGATGTCTATTTCCCCATGGTGGGTGGTTACATTACCCATTTCGGGGAATCGCCGGACACCATGGCGGAGACGGTGTTTGAGGTGGGTCCCACCTTCCTCCTGGGGCCCCCCCGGATTTTTGTCAAGTTTGCCGCCCAGCTGGTGGCCCTGATGGAGAACACCGGTTATATCAAGAAGAAAGCCTATCGGCTGGCCATGAAGGTGGGCAGGCGCCATATCGCCCACGTGTGGGCGGGGAGGGTGCCCTGGTATTGGAAGCTTGCCTACCTGCCGGCCTACTGGCTCGTCTTCCGTCCCCTCCTGGACAAGGTGGGGTTCAAGAATATCAAGTGGGCCATGACCGCGGCGGCGCCGGTGCCTCCCCAGATGGTGGCCCTGTGGCAGACCTGGGGGATGAACCTGGTGGAGCTTTACGGGGGCACCGAATTCGGAGCGGGCACCGCCCAGACAACGCGCTTCGCCAGGCCGGGGAATGCCGGCAAGCCCGTGCCCCGCATGGAGTACCGCGTCGAGGCGGACGGTGAACTGGTGGTTAAGAGCCCGGGATGCTTCAAGGGATACTGGAAGAACGAGGAGGCCACCAGGGCCACCAAGCGGGATGACTGGGTGTATACCGGGGACTCCGTCGAGGTGCTTCCCGACGGCAACATAAAGATCCTCGACCGGATCAAAGACCTGATCATCACCGCCGGCGGCAAGAACCTGACCCCCTCGGAGATTGAGAAGGCCATCCGGGGCAGCCCCTATATCAGCGAGGCCGTGGTCTTCGGACACGGCAGAAAATATCCCACCGCCGTCATCGAGATCGACTTCGATACCGTTTCCGAGTGGGCACGGGCCCACGACGTGGTGTATACTTCGTACACCAGCCTTACCGAACACCCCGATGTCATAAAGCTGGTCGCCGACGAGGTGGCTAAAGGCAACCAGGTACTGGCCCGGGTGGAACAGGTAAAGGTGTTTCGCATCATCCCCAAGGAGCTGGACCCCGAGGACGAGACCGATCCGGTCACGGCCACCCGGAAGATACAGCGCCCCAAGTTATACGAAAAGATGAAGGACCTGGTGGAGTCCATGTATGCCCATGACGAGGAAGCCAGGATAGCCGCCGAGGTGGATGGGGTGGGAGCGTCTAATTAGAAAGGGAGGTTCAATATGAGGAAAGTGTACGGACTCGTAGCGATTCTGTTACTGGTTACCGTAGCCCTGGTGGGATGCGGCGGGGGGGAACCCGCGGCACCGGCCGCGACCCCTGCGGAGCCCTACAAGGTGGGGGTCACCGGGGCCATTACCGGCCCGGCGGCGGTCACCGCCGTGGGCAAAAACGAGGGGTTCCGGATATTCTTCGCCGATCTGAATGATAGGGGCGGCATCAACGGCCATCTGGTGAACGTTATGATCGAGGACGACGCCGCCAACCCGGCCAAGGCCGCGGCCAACATGGCCAAGTTCGAGCAGCAGAAGGTCCACATCGTTTACAACAACAGCATGTCGAGCACCTACCTGCCGACCATGGAAGGGGCCAAGAGGGGCAACTTCCCTGTGGTCTTCACCACCATCGCGCCCCGGGAGACCCTGCCACCCACCCCCGACCCCATGTTCTATAAGGCCGGCTATACCTTCGGTCCCAAGTCCACGTTCCTGATACTGGACGTCATAGTGGACGCGGCCAAAGCCCAGGGCGTGACCCCCAAGATCGGGTTCCTGGCCGCGGAGATCCCCATCTCCGCGCTGGGCGTGGAGCTCCTGTTTAAAGAGGCCCAGGCGATGGGGATTGACTCCGTGATGAAGGTGGTCCCCATGGCCACGGTGGACATGAGCGCGGTGGCCGAATCCTTTATGGCCGATGGCGTCAACTTTACCTACTTCTTCGGCCCCGGTGGGATCTATATCATGCTCGTCGACAGCATGGTAAAGGCGGGCTGGGAGGGCACGGCCATGGACCTGGGAGTCATCGTGCCCTTCGAGCAGGGCATGAAAAAATACAAGGGCAAATCCTTCTACCGCAACATGATTCCCTATCTGCCCCTGGCCGATAACCTGCCGGAGCATCAGGCGATGTCGGCCGCCGCCAAGAAATACGGGTCCGCCTACCTGGATTCCACACTCATCCAGGGCTGGTTTGACGGCAAGCTGATAGCCGAGGTACTGAGGCAGGGGGGCTGGCCGGTAACCACGGACAAGCTCGTCTCGGTGATGCAGAACCTGACGTTCGACCGCCGCCCGGTTATGCCGCCCGTCCAGTGGACCCCCACGGACCACACGGGCCCCACTTACTGGAGGCAATATGCCTGGAGTGGCGACAACCTCGAGGCCGTGGGCCCCTGGTATGGCTCCAATGCCGCGGGGACCGAGAGGTTCACGGTAGATACTCTAGCCGACATCAGATAGGATGGGGTTTCTCACCGCACAGTTTCTCAGCAACACCATGGTCCTGGTGTCGCTGTACGCCCTGCTGGGGAGCGGCTTCGTCGTCGTCTACCGGGCCAGCCG
>JAZFUS010000237.1:0-4433 GCA_036447315.1 Dehalococcoidia bacterium | reverse complement strand
GTATGCTTCAGGTAGACGCCGGCGCTGTGGGGAGGGGGCGGGGGCACCTGGATTTCGGCCACCAGCTCGTTGTCCCCGAGCACCGTCCTGTGGGCCCCCTGGAAGAATGACTCCACGGGAACGGACCGTTCTCCCCCGGGGCTCACCAGCCGCAGGGTTGCCCCCAGCGCTATCAGGGGGGAGGCGGTGTCGGCGGCGGGGGAGGCGTGGCACAGGTTGCCGGCCACCGTGCCCAGGTTGCGGACCTGGGGCGAGGCCATGGCCAGGATGGCCTGGGCCAGGACCCCGAAATGCTCCCGGACCGGGGGGGAACCGGCCACGGCCCCCAGGGTGGCCAGGGCGCCGATCCGCAGGCCCCGGGAGGGCTCAAAGTCTACGTGGTCCAGGCCGGGGACGGCCTTGAGACCGATGAGGTACCGGGGATGCTGCTCCCTCCTTTTGATCTGAGGCAGGAGGTCGGTGCCCCCGGCCAGCAACCGGGCCTCATCCCCGTGGGTGGAGAGCAGGGAGCAGGCCTCCTCCAGGGTCCGGGGCGCCAGGTATTCCAGGCGGGGCAGACGGCGCAGGTAGTCCATTTATCCGCCCTCCCCTTTCTCTTTCAGCGCTTTTAAGACCTTCTCCGGGGTGATGGGCAGGTCCTTGACCCAGACGCCCACGGCATCATAGATGGCGTTGGCGATGGCGGGAACCGTGGGCCCCACCAGCCCCTCCCCGGCCTCCTTGGCGCCGAAGGGGCCCTCGGGCTCGTCGGTTATCACCTCGATCATATCTATCTGGGGCATGTCGCGGGAGGTAGGCATCTGGTAGTCCAGGAAGGAGGCGTTGACTATCCTGCCCTTCTCCGTTATCTCCTGCTCGAAGAGGGTCTGTCCCAGCCCGGTGTGCACCGAGCCCTCGAGCTGGCCCTCGACGGACATGGGGTTGATGGGCATGCCGCAATCGTGGGCGGTGGTCACCTTGAGCACCGTCACCCGCCCCGTTTCCCGGTCCACCTCCACCTCGGCGATGGTGGCCCCGAAGGCGAAGGCGGGCGATACGATTCCCTTGCCCTCGGGGTGATAGGAGCCCCGGCCGATGAGCGCGTTACCCTTGTCGGCCTTGACCGCCGCCGCCACCGCCTCGGAGAAGGCCATCTTTCGGTCCGGGTCCCCCCGGACATAGATGGTCCCCCCCCCGGCCTCCAGCTCCCCGGGCTCCGTGCCCAGATGGGAGGCGGCGGCCCCGAAGAGCTGGCCCTTGAGGTCCCGGGCCGCGCCCAGCACGGCATTGCCCGCCATCAGGGTGACCCGGCTGCCCCAGGTACCGATATCCATGGGGGTGGTCTCGGTATCGGCCGCCGTTATCTTGACATCCGCCATCCCCAGCCCCAGCTCCTCCGCCGCGATCTGACACATGGTGGTATCGGAGCCCTGGCCTATGTCCGAGCTTCCCGTATACAGGTTCACCGATCCGTCTTCCCCCGCCTTGACCAGGGCGTTGGAGAAGGCCTGGGGGGTCCTGAACCAGTTGAAGGAGCCGCCGCTGAGAAAGGTATAGCTTCCCATGCCGATACCCCTCCCCTCCTCCCGGCTCCGGCGCTTGTCCTTCCAGCCCGCCCCCCGGGCGGCCTCCTCCAGGCACTCGGTGAACCCGCAGGTGGAGACCTTGGCCACCCGGCCCACCTCGTAGCCCGGCCCGCAGGCATTCTTGAGGCGGATCTCCAGGGGGTCGATGCCCAGCTCCTCGGCTATTATGTCCAGCTGGGTCTCTCCGGCGAAATAGGGCTGGGTCTGGCCGAATCCCCTCATGGCCCCGGCGGGGGCCTTGTTGGTATACACGTGGCAGCCGTCGTATTTGAAGTGCGGAAACTTGTAGGGAAGGGTGTGAAAGAAGCCGCTGAGGAACGTGGCGGTGGGGCCCAGGCTGTTGTAGGCGCCGCCGTCCAGGATGTTCCGGCACTGGCGGGCCACCAGGGTCCCGTCCTTCTTGACCCCCGTCTTGAGCTCTATGATGATGGCGTGGCGCCTCCGGGTGGCGATGAACTCCTCGGTCCGCGTATACACTATCTTCACCGGCCTTCCCGTATCCCGGGAGAGCAGGGCCGAGCAGAACTCCAGGGGGAAGAGCTCGATCTTGTTGCCAAAGCCGCCGCCCACGTGGGGCTTGATCACCCGGATGTCCCCCTCCCGCATACCCAGCGTCATGGCCAGGAGGACCTGGACGATGTAGGGGCTCTGGGTGGAGCTCCACAGCGTCAGCTTCCCCGAGGCATCGAAGCTGGCCAGGGCCGCATGGGGCTCCATGTTGCCATGGTGCACCGCCTGGGTGACGAACCGGTCCTCCCGGATGTGGTCCGACTCCTCGAAGCCCCGCTCCACGTCGCCGAAGGCCACGTGGCGGGTGACGCTGATGTTGCGGTCCACCCCCTCGTGGACCTGGGGGGCGCCGTCCTCCATGGCCTCCAGGGGATCGAAGACGGCGGGAAGCTCCTCGTACTCCACCCGGATCAGCTCCAGGGCCTCCTGCGCGGTGTCCTCGTCGATGGCGGCCACGGCGGCCACCTCGTCGCCTATGAAACGGACCCTGTCCATGGCCAGGGGGTACTCGTCCAGCAGATCGGGGTACATCCGCCACAGGCCGTACTTGACCCCCAGGGTGTCCTTCCCCGTAATTATCCGTTTGACGCCGGGGAGCGCCAGGGCGCGCCCGGTATCGATATTGAGTATGGCGGCGTGGGGGTGGGGGCTGCGCAGGAGCTTGCCGTACAGCATCGCGGGCAGCGTCATATCGTCGGTGTACTGGGCGGACCCGGTGGCCTTGACCGCGGCGTCTATCCTGGGCACCCGTTTGCCGACCACGGAATACTCTTTCATTGCGCCGGTCCCCCTTGAGCTCCCTGCAATACCCTGGAGGCCGAGAGGATGGCCTCGACGATTTTGGCATATCCCGTGCACCGGCAGAGATTGCCCGATATGGCCCCCCTGACCTCGTCCTCGGTGGGGCTGGGGTTTTCATCCAGCAGCGCTTTCCCCGCCAGGATCATCCCCGGCGTGCAGTAGCCGCACTGGATGGCGCCCAGGTCGACAAAGGCCTGCTGGAGGGGATGCAGTTGGCCCCCGTTGCTTAGTCCCTCTATAGTGAGGATGTCTTTGCCCTGGGCCTCCAGGGCCAGGACCAGGCAGGAGGACACCGGTTTGCCGTCCATGAGCACCGTGCAGGACCCGCACTGGCCCTCGTCGCAGGCCTTCTTGGTCCCGGTGAGCCCCAGCTTCTCCCTCAGCACCTCGAGCAGGGTCCTCTGCGGCTCCACGGCCACCTCGTAATGCTCGCCGTTTACCTTCAGCTCGATCAATACTCCCCGCAATGTTACCCCCCCCTCGTTTCTCCGTGTTTCACGATACTTCGGGAGGGAATACCCTGTCAAGGCGGCCCGGGGCCGGGTTCGCCAATGCCCCTGTTTTTTGGTATGATGCCGGGGGGAGTATCCCCCGGGGGGTGGTTTACAAAAAAGCAACTACTGGATAAGGAGGGGAGAACATGGCAGAGGGAGCGCGTGAGGCGATGGCCTTCTCCGAGACAACGACCTATCAAAAGTGGGTCGAGTCTCAGGGGATACCGGTAATCAAGGGACTGGCCGTGGAGGACCTGAACAAGGTGCCCCTGGAGCCCTGGGAGCGGATGGGCGGCCGGGGCAGCTTCATAGTCCTGGAGGGTGGGGGGGGCACCAACGATGCCTACGTTTGCGAGATAGCCCCCGGCGCCAGCCTCAAACCCGAGCACCACCTGTATGAGGAGCTCATCTATATCCTCCAGGGCCGCGGGGCCACCACGACCTGGGTGGAGGGCGGCGAAAAGCAGACCTTTGAATGGCAGGCGGGAAGCCTGTTCACGCCCCCCCTGAACGTGCGGCACCAGCACTTCAACGGTGGTGATGAGCCGGTGCGCTTCGTGGCGGTTACCTCCGCCCCCACCTTCATAGACCTTTTCCACAACATGGACTTTATCTTCAACAACGACTTCGTGTTCCGCGACAGGTACGACGCCTCTCCGGACTTTTTCACCCGGAACAAGTGGCATCCCCGAAGGCTCTGGGAGATCAACTTCATCCCCGATGTGCCCAACCTGCCCCTCCGGGAGTGGAAGGAGAGGGGGGCGGGGGGCACGAACGTAACCTTTGAGATGGGCGATAACACCATGGCCGCCCATGTCTCCGAGTTTCCCGTGGGCACCTACAAGAAGTGCCACAAGCACGGGCCCGGGGCCCAGATCGTACTCCTGAGCGGCAAGGGATATTCCATCATGTGGAAGGAGGGGCAGCCCTGGAACAAGATAGACTGGCATACGGGAAGCTTCTTCGTCCCCCCCGACCAGTGGTTCCACCAGCACTTCAATACGGGGAAGGAGCCCGCCCGGTACATGGCCCTGCGCTGGGGGAGCCAGAAGTACCCGGTGGG
>JAZFUS010000236.1:0-3592 GCA_036447315.1 Dehalococcoidia bacterium | reverse complement strand
GCATACCCCATGCCTATGAGCTGATGGGACTGGCCTCCATGGAGCAGATAGAGATACACACCAACTACGTGCCCCCGGAGGGGGCCCAGACCCTCTACGGGTCGTCGGGGGAGATCATCGGATACAAGGGCCTCGACGGCCAGGAGTTCCGTTTCGGCGCCATAGACCAGGAGTTCCAGCAGCTTATGGTGGACAAACAGGCCGGCCTCTTTCAGGGCAAGCTCAAGAATAACTATGAATATTATCTCAAGACCCTGGTGGACCAGACCCGCTGGCGCATCCAGGTGCCCCACGTGGTCAGCGCCAAGGACCGTCCCTGGGAGGACACCCAGATGGGCCGGCTGAAATACCTGAGCCACCCCAATGTCCCCTCGGCCCTCCTCATGTTCGACGCCTTTGTCCAGGAGATCCCCCCCGGAGGCCGGTCAGGGAAGCACCGCCACGTGGCCGAGGAAGTGCATAAGATCATCGAGGGCAAGGGATACGATATCCACGACGGGAAAAGGTGGGACTGGGAGGCCGAGGACCTGGTCTCCATCCCCATCAACACCACCCACCAGCACTTCAACGCCGACCCCAAGCGGCCGGCCCGCTTCTTCTCCCTGCAGTCCCGGCTCTTCAACTACGGGGGCCACGGGGGCATCGAGCACCTGGAGGATGCCCCCGAATACACCCCCTGATGGGAAACCGAAGAGGCGGCCCCGGGGAAAAAACCCCGGGGCCGCCTCTTTACTTATCCTGTAGCCGTCCTCAGGCGGCCGTCCTCAGCCCTTGAGCACCGCGTTAAAGAATTCGGCCAGGCTGTCCTTCATCTCCTCGGAGGAGACCACCCGGGGATCGAGCAGGTCCCCGTTGACCACATGGAAGGGGAGACCCATCCGGCCCCCGATCTCATCCTTGAGCATCCTGATGGTGCCGGTGTACTGCTGGCAGCTCCAGTGAGACAGCAGGATGGCCACATCGGCCCTCATATCCCGGCACACCTGGGCCAGATCGTCCACGAAGTGCATATATTCGTTGGGGGCATAGCCCCGGCAGACGAAGCCCCGCTTCAGGGGTTTCTTGACCAGGAAGTCTATGGGGTCCTCGGGGTTCAGATCGATGTCCGAGGCGGCATAGCCGAAGGAGTCCACCACGATAACCGCTCCGAACTCCTTCTCCAGCCAGTCGGCTATGCTCAGGTCGAAGAGGGGGAGCACATATAGCCAGGCGACGCGATACTTCTCCTCGGGGACAACCCCCTCTCCCCGCTCGACCTTCTCCTTGAGCTCCTCGTATCGGGCCTTGAAGTAGTCGACGCCTATCTGGGTTCCGCTGGAGGTCTGGATGAGGGTGAGGTCCTTTATCCCCGCTCTCCCCCCCACGGGGCAGGGGACCGTTTTTCTGAGCTCATAGAGCTTCTCCCAGTAATCGTAGGCCTCCTTGGAGAGCCTGAGCACCTCCTTCAGCCGGTCATAGTCGAGCTTCCGTCCGGTCCGCTCCTCCAGAAAGGAGATGAGGTCCTTGATATCCTGCTGGGCATACTTCAATCCGGCCTCATCTATGCGGTAGGGGCTGTCCACCAGATAGCTGGGCACCCCGTAGACATCGGCCAGGAGATCATATAGCTTCAGGGTCTGGTCGCAGGTGGTGGCGGTGCTCACCACCAGGTCGGGCTTGAGCTGCATCCCCAGCCTCGCCAGCCCCACGGCGGCCCGGTGGGGGGAGCAGAAGTCGGTGGGCATGCCATAGCCCTCGGCGGTATCGAAAAGCTTCTCCCTCAGCTCCGAGGTTGCCTGGCCCTCCATGATGGCGTGGTTCTCCGCCACGTAGTAGGGGATATCCATGGCATGGAAGAGCTCATGGGGAGGGAACATCCCCGCCATGATCAGGGGCTGGCCCTGCTCCTTGGCCTCCAGGGCCCGCCCGTAGTAATCCCGGAGCGCCTGCCAGAAAATGAGATCGCTCCGGGCGGCGGACCGGGCCTTCAGGCGCTCAATGGTCCCGCCCAAGCGGTCGACAATACCCTGAAATTCCTTGATCCCTTCCTGCACCGTAACCATGGCTTGCCCTCCTAGATACCTCGAATAATATCGGTGAAGCTCTCCACCCGGGTCTTTATCTGCCCGGCGCTGGTGAGGTTATACTCCCGGGTGATGCTGAGATAGGGTATCTTCGCCGCCTTCAGGGTGTGGGATAGATCGACACCCCCCTCGCAATGGAGCTTGCAGAAGGAGATGGGGGCCATGATAACCCCCTCCACCCTGTAGTCCCGAATCATGCCCCGGATGCGCTCCAATCTCCCCTCCGAGGGGTGCATCCGGGGGCAATCGGGGCGGGCGAGATAGCGCTGGGCCAGGGCCCGCAGGGGGTCGCTGTCCGCCTGGGTCAGGTTCCAGTATTGGTGGCTCCCGGTGCACAGGTCATCGGCCACCACCATGCCGCCGCTCTCCTCGATCAACCTCACAAACTCGGAGTCGTCCAGCTCACTGCCCACCAGCAGCAGCCGGGTCCCCCCATTGCCGTTGGGCGCCTTCTCCCCCTCCAGCGCCCCGACCAGCTCCTCCAGCAGGCTGTTATACCTGTCCCTGGGGAGAATCATGCCGGCCAGCACCACATCCAGGAGCTCGGCCCCGGTGATGGGGGGTTCGTCCCTCTTGCGGAGCTCGTCGATCTGTCGAAGGAGGCTTCGGCTCCTGTTGTAGACCTCTATGGCCCGGAGCAGGGAATCACGGGTTATGGAGATATCGAAGGCCGCCTCCAGCCCCTCCTTGAGCCTGGCCACCTCCGTGGTGAAGTAGCCGATGGAGTTCTCGGTCACCTTGTGGGGCAGGCTCATTATGTGGGTGAAGTGGGTCTTCTGATACAGGGCCCAGACATCGTAGAGGCGGCGGATGTTATCGCAGGTGTTGAGGGTGACAAAGCCATCGAGGAAATCGTATTTCCCCCTCAGGGCCTGCTCCAGGGTGGAGCGCACCAGGGAACACATGTTGACGTGTAGATAGGAGTCGGCGTGGGAGGTGGGCTCCTCTCCCCCCCAGACCCTCACCGGGTACATGCCGGCGGCGTAGATGACCTCCTCGGGGACGTAGCTGCACATCCAGCCGATAACCCTCTGCCCGGGGACTATGTTCTCCTGGATAACCTCCTGGCGACGGCGCACCGCATCCTGAAAAACGCCGATCATTTCTTTAGATTGCATAGGGGTTTATATAGACCTGCCTTTCTCTGAGTGACTACATAATTATCCGCCATTCCCCGTACGGTGTCAAACCTGCGCCCCATACCCCCCCCCTTTACGGGACCGGGGGACAGGCCTTATTATGGGCATCGGAAATACATTGCTGATAATTCGAAAACGGTTCTTCCACGGCTGGGCCATCGTGGTCACCGCCGCGCTGGCCGGCATCGCCATGGTGGTGGCTTTCAACCCCGTCCTGGCGGTGCTCATGAAGCCCATGGAGGCGGAGATGGGCTGGTCCCGGGCGGCCATCTCCGGGGCCATGTCCGTCGGCTCGCTGGCCGCCGGACTGCTCTCCGTTCTCGTGGGGCGGATGGTCGACAAGCGGGGTGCCCGCTCGATGGTTGCCCTGGCGGTGGCGGTGATGGGGAT
>JAZFUS010000235.1:0-6378 GCA_036447315.1 Dehalococcoidia bacterium | reverse complement strand
CGGCCCACCTGCCCCGGACCGAGCTCGAGGGCCTCTTCGACCATGACTTCTTCCTGGTCCATGTGGACGAGATTTTCCAGCGGCTGCCGTGGGCTTCGGGCAGCTAGCCCGTATGCGGAGTTCCATAGCATAAGGAGGCGCACCATGAAAGAGAAAAGGATTCTGGGGGGCAGGAAGGAAGTGAGGGTGGCGACGGCCCAGGCGGCCCCGGTCTTCATGGACAAAGAGAAGACCATCGAGAAGGTCAGCGGGCTGATGGCCGAGGCCGCCAAGGGTGGCGCCCAGCTCGTCGTCTTCCCGGAGACCTTCATCCCCACCTACCCGGCCTGGTACACCGGGGGCTGGGAGAGCCCGCCCCGGGAATGGGCTCCCTACATGGTAGCCCTCCAGGACAACGCCGTGGTGGTGGGCAGCCGGGACACCGAGGCCCTGGGGGAGGCGGCCCGGGCGGCCAACATCTACGCCGCCATCGGCATCAACGAGCTTGACGACCGGACGGGCAGCCGCACCGTTTACAACACCCTCCTCTTCATGGGCCCCGACGGGAAGGTGCTGGGCCGGCATCGCAAGCTCATGCCCACCTACACCGAGCGCACCTACTGGGGATGGGGCGACGCCTCCGACCTCTTTGTCCTCGATACCGATATCGGGCGCATCGGAGGGCTCATCTGCGGCGAGAACATGATGATCCTCCTCAAGGCCGCCATGATGCACCAGGGAGAGGAGTTCCACATCGCCGTGTGGCCGGGGGCCTGGTCGGCGCACGGGAAGACCAGCCTCATGGACCCGGAGACCGACACCCTGGGGGGCACCTGCCCCATCTACCCCGTGATTCGCTCCTACGCCCTGGAGTCCCAGTGCTTCGTATTGAGCTGCGGCGGCATCCTGCGCAAGGAGGATATCCCCGAGAAGTGGGATTACCTGCACCAGAGCCATCACCTGAACTACGCCGCGGCCGTGGGGGGCAGCGCCATCGTCAACCCCATGGGCCGCTATATGGCCGGCCCCAGTTTGGGGGAGGAGACCATCCTCTATGCCGATTGCCATGCCAACCAGCTCAAGCTGGCCAAGGTCATCTTCGACTGCCTGGGCCACTATACCCGCTGGGACGCCGTTCAGCTTAAGGTAAGGACGGAGCCCTGGACCCCCGACGGGAGCGAGAGGAGGGCCCACCCCCCGGAGGTGCCCCGGGAGGACCTGAAGCGCATTTCCCAGAAGTGGGAGATAGAGGTGGACCAACTGGAGGGCATCCTGGAGGACCTGAGCCGGTCGCCCGCCGGCGGAAAGCTACCAACATGAGCTCAGCGCCGGGTAACCCACCCCTGGGAGAGACCGCCCTGCCCCTCACCCTCTTCTATCGAGGGAAGGTGCGGGACAGCTACGACCTGGGCGATAAGCTCCTCCTGGTGGCCACGGACCGGGTCTCCGCCTTCGACAGCGTCCTGCCCACCCTTATCCCCGATAAGGGCCAGGTGCTCAACGGGCTTTCCATCTTCTGGTTCCGTAAGACCGCCCACCTGGTGCCCAACCATATGGTAGCCCCGGTGGACAGCCCCGCCGCGCTGGAGGCCTATCTCACCCCCGAGAGGACGGCCGGCCTCATCGGCCGTTCCATGATAGTGCACAAGGCCCAGCGGGTCCCCATCGAGTGCGTGGTCCGCGGCTACCTGGCCGGGTCCGCATGGGAGGAATACCGGGGGCAGGGCACAATCTTCGGCCAGTCCCTGCCCCGGGGGCTTGAAGAGAGCCAGGAGCTTCCCCAGCCCCTGTTCACGCCCACCACCAAGGAGGACGCCGGACACGACCGGCCCCTCTCCCCCCTGGAGGTGGCCACAATGGTGGGCCAGGAGGTGGCCAGGCTGGTCGAGGAGAAGAGCCTGGCCATATACCAATACGCCCGGGAGTACGCCCGCACCCAGGGCATCATCATCGCCGATACCAAGATGGAGTTCGGGCTCAAGGATGGAGAGCTTATCCTCATAGACGAGCTCCTCACCCCCGATTCCAGCCGCTTCTGGGACGCCGGAAAATACCGGCCCGGCAGCTCCCAGCCCAGCTTCGACAAACAGCCCCTGCGCGACTGGCTGGTCGCCTCGGGATGGGACAAGGAGCCACCGGCCCCACCCCTCCCCCCCGAAATCGTGGAGGAGACCGCCCAGAGATACCGGGAGGCCCACCTGAAACTCACGGGAAAGGCGCTGACCTGACATGTACCTGGCCAAGGTCTATGTAACGCTGAAACCCACCGTCAACGACCCCCAGGGCCTGACTATACAGGGGGGGCTGGAGGTGCTGGGTTTCGCCTCGGTGAAGAGGGTGAGGGCGGGGAAGTACATGGAGCTTCTGCTCGACGGGGAGAGCCTCTCCCAGGCCCAGGAGCAAGTACGGGAGATGTGCCAAAAACTCCTGGCCAATCCGGTTATCGAGGACTACCGATTCGACCTGGAGGAGACCGCCTCCTAGCCCTCGATGACGTCTTTGGTGCTGGGCACGCCCCCCTGGAGACGCTCATCGGTCCGGGTGGCGCCGTCTAAGGCCCGGGCCAGGGCCTTGAACATGGCCTCCGCCTTGTGGTGATCGTTGGTCCCCCGAAGCACCCGGACATGGAGGTTCATCCGGGCCTCCAGGGCCAGGGACTCCAGAAAATGTTGGACCAGGTCGGCGGCCAGGTCGCCGATGGTCTTGCCGGAGAAAGGGGCCTCCACCTGGGCATATCCCCTGCCCCCGATATCCACCACCACCATCACCAGGGCATCATCCATGGGGACCACGGCGTGAGCCATGCGCACGATGCCCCGCTTCTCCCCCAGGGCCTCCCCCAGGGCCCGGCCCAGGGATATGGCCACATCCTCCACCACGTGGTGCTGGTCGCTCCCATTGGCCGATAGCTTTATATCGAATAACCCGTGCTGGGCCAGCTGGGCCAGGAGATGGTCCAGGAACCGGCTGCCGGTCTTGATATCCCCGACACCGGACCCATCCAGGTCCAACTCCACGCTGATGCTGGTCTCCTGGGTCTCACGATTGACAAAGGCAGTTCTGGCCACCGCTTATCCCTCCACCCGGGTAGCTTATCATATTTCCTTGAGGGCTTCAATGAGAGCATCGGTGTCCTCGGGGCGGCCCACGCTGATACGCAGGTAGCGCTCCATGAGCGGGGTATCGAAGTGACGAATGAAGATGCCTTTCCCGGCCAGCGCCCTGTGGATGGACCGCGCCTCCCCCCGCTCCACCAAGCACAGGACAAAATTGGCCTCCGAGGGGATCGGCCTGAGAAAGCCCACCTTGCCCAGCCGGTCAAAAAGCCTCTCCCTCTCGGCAACGATGTCCTTAACGGTGTCCCGGAGGTGGTCCAGGTCCTTGAGGGACTCCAGTACCGCCACCTGGGCCGCGGAGTTGACATTGTAGGGGGGTTTGATCTTCATGACGTAGGCGGCTATCCGGGGAGGGAAGACGCCATAGCCCACCCGCAGGCCGGCCAGCCCCGCCCACTTCGAGAAGGTGCGCAGGACGATAAGGTTGGGGTGATCGGCCACCAGGGGGAGGACGGTCGTCCCGCTGAACTCGGCATAGGCCTCATCCACCACCACCAGGGGGCCCATCCCGGCCAGCTCCAGGATGTGGTCCTGGGGGGTCGTGTTACCGGAGGGGTTGTTGGGGGAGGCCACAAAGATGATCTTCGTCCGCGCGTCCACGGCCCGCCGTACCCCGTCCACATCCACGGCAAAATCCGCGCGCGCCACCTCCACCACCTCCCCACCACAGACCCCGGTGCTGAAGGAATACATGCCGAAGGTAGGGACGCAGTTGATGACCCTGTCTCCGGGCTCCAGAAAGAGGCGCAGGACGAGATCGATAAGCTCATCGGAGCCGCTGCCCGCCACAATGCTCTCGGGCGAAAGCCCCAGGTATTCCCCCAGGGCCTTCCTCAGCTCCCGCTGCTCCGGGTCGGGGTAGATGTTATGGTAGGGGTAGGAGGCCAGGGCATCCCTGACCCGGGGGGAGCAGCCGTAGGGGTTCTCATTGCCGTCCAGCTTTATCACCCTGCCCCCGGCCACCCGCCCGGCCAGCACCTCCACCGGCTCTATGGGTTGATAGGCCGCCAGCCGCTTCAGGTGTTTCCTGATCAGGCCCTCTATATCTGCGATGTTCATTTCTCCAGGCGCATCTCCACCGCCCGGGCATGGGCGCCCAGGCCCTCGGCCCGGGCCAGGGCCACGGTGGGCGGACCCAGCCTCCTTAAAGCATCCCCGTTGAGGGACACCACGATAATCCTCTTGAGAAAATCATCCACCCCCAGCGGCGAGGCGAAACGGGCCGTACCCCCTGTGGGCAGGACATGGCTGGGGCCGGCCATGTAGTCGCCCAGGGCCTCGGGGGAGGTCTCTCCCAGGAAAATGCCCCCGGCATTCCTGATCCGGCCCAGATACCCGGAGGCATCGGCCACCATCAGGGCCAGGTGCTCCGGGGCATAGAGGTTGGCCAGCTCGATGGCCTCATCCATATCCCTGACCAGGACGATGCCCCCCCTCCCCTCGATAGCCGCCGCCGCTATATCCCGGCGGTCCAGGTCCAGAAGCTGCGTGGCGATCTCCTCGGAGACCCTCAGGGCCAGGGGCTCCGACGGGGTGATCAGGACCGCCGAGGCCATGGGGTCGTGCTCCGCCTGGGCCAGGAGGTCGGCGGCGCACAGCCGGGCATCGGCGGCCCCATCGGCCAGGATCACCGTCTCCGTGGGGCCGTAGAGGCCGTCGATATCCACCAGGCCATAGACCTGCCTCTTGGCCAGCTGCACAAAGATGTTGCCCGGCCCGCAGACCTTGTCCACCCGGGGCACCGACGGGGTGCCCAGGGCCAGGGCGCCGATGGCCTGGGCCCCTCCTACCGGGAACACCCGGTCCACCCCGGCCAGGCGGGCGGCCACCAGCATGGCGGGCGGTACCCGGCCCTCCCGGTCCGGGGGCGTGGCCAGGAACACCTCATCCACCCCGGCCACCCGGGCGGGAATGGCCGTCATGAGCACGGTGGATGGGTAGCTGGCGGTCCCCCCGGGGGCGTAGACCCCCACCCGTTGCAGGGGAAGCCGTAGCTGCCCCAGCCCCCCCTCGGAATAATCCATGGAGCCCTCTGGTTTGTGGGCCTGATGAAAGCTGCGGATGCGCTCCGCCGCCAGGCTCAGGGCCGAAACCACCTCCGCCGGCACCTCCCCCTGGGCCCGGGCCATGTCCTCTTCACCCGATTCCAGGGACTGAAGCTCCACACCGTCCAACGTCCGGGTATAGTCCACCAGGGCATCGTCCCCCCGGTCCCTTACCCCGGCGATGATCCTCTCCACCGCCTGGGAGGGGGTGAGCTCCTCCCCGAAGGCATCCCTTATCCTCTGCTTCAGGGCCGGTGGCACCTCCACCAGCTCCAGGGGCTGGTGGCGAAGCAGGGTGGCCCTGGCCTTTTCCACGTCCCTAAATATTCTCAACCCAGATACTCCTTGCCCGCGGCCACGGCGCTGTCCACAGCCTCGCCCCGGAAGGCATCGATCCGTTCCTGGGATACATAGCTCAGG
Organism: Dehalococcoidia bacterium; assembly: GCA_036447315.1. Taxonomy (GTDB): domain Bacteria; phylum Chloroflexota; class Dehalococcoidia; order JACVQG01; family JAZFUS01; genus JAZFUS01. The sequence goes on along the minus strand of JAZFUS010000235.1, from coordinate 818 downwards.
AGCCGCTCCAGGTGGGAGGGAAGGGAGGCCATCACCTCCTCGAGCTGTTCCGGACCTATGATGCCCCGGGGGACCAGAAAGCGCTGGGTGAAGGCGGGGAACGTTACCCACGAGGGCTCCCGGGAGGCGGCGATGTCCACAAACTCGTGCCACTGCCGGAGCACTCCGGCCCCCATGAAATCGAGCCCGGAGTCCCAGTCTATGCGCATAAGCTCCCGGCGGACCAGGCCCATAACCGAACTCCGTTCCCGCTCCCGGCGGTCCAGCTCAAACTGGAGCACCCGGTCCAGGAAATTGGCCAGCGGGTCCGTGCCCAGAGGGGAGGTGGAGCTGAACATAGGTCGGTAGATATCCCGGACCCAGACCTGATCGGTTATCAGATGGCAAAGGTATCCCGCCACCAGGGCCTGGAGGGGCGGGGCCAGCTCCGAGCTCCGGGCCAGATGGGGATAGGTCCGGAAGAGCCCCTCCGCCCCGCTTTCCAACGGCTCGTCTTGAAGGTCGGTGAAGTGTGTCTCCTTCCGGGAGGCAGTGATGGCGATATAGATATCGGGAAGGCTGGCCCCGAAGAGGTAGCTCCCCAGGTTATCCCCCACCTCCGGGCGGGAGAGGCGCTCGGCCGCATCGATGGCTACACCCAGATGGAGACAGAGAGGCGGCAAAGCAGTCCCTCCCCCTCAAACCGGGGCGCCAAAATCCCTGGCCCCGGCCTTTCGCAGAATGTCGAGAAAAGCAGCCACCCTCCCGGCCTGGGCCGGCGACAGGTCACCCCCCCGGCGCCCGATGACGCAGGCCGTGGACTCGAACAGGGTATCGAT
>JAZFUS010000234.1:0-2561 GCA_036447315.1 Dehalococcoidia bacterium | reverse complement strand
GCGGTCCGGGATGCCGAGGGCAACTACATGATCACCGGGCGCTTGAAGGAGTGGATCAGGCGGGGAGGGCTCACCATCATCCCGGTGGAGCTCGAAGAGATACTGATCAAGCACCCCCAGGTGGAGAAGGTGGCCATCGTGGGCATGCCCGACCCGCGGCTGGGGGAGCGCACCTGCGCCTACGTCAAGCCGGCCCAGGGCAAAACCATTACCCTGGAGGAGATCATAAAGATTCTCACGGATGCCGGGCTGGCCACCTTCAAGATGCCGGAACGCCTGGAGCTGCTCGACGAGATGCCGGTGACCCAGCACGATAAGGTGGACAAGAAGCTGCTGCGGGAGCGGATAACCGACCAGCTCAAGGCCGAGGGTGTCCTCTAAAGGCCCGCCCCGCCTCCCACAGCGGGCCCCGCGCTCGATGACGCGGGCTTAGACCTTGAACTCCACGTCCCGTTCCACGGCGGCCCCCGGCTCCACCACCTCTACATCGTGGAGCAGGAAACAGCTCGGGCAATAGAACTCCCGGTACACGTACCGGGGCTCCGCGACCGTGGTCAGGGTATGGGGTCCGGACCGCGAGCAGGGCCCTTCGTACACCGCCAGGAGGTCCTTGTAGTTGTCCGCCGCCGGGCCCAGGATCTCACCGCACCGGCACCGGACCAGCCTCCGGCCGCCCCGCTCGACGATCTGAATAAACTCATTGATGTCCTGCACCGGCACAACATCTCCGGGGGAATCCGGTGAACCGGCTCCGGGGGACTCCGGGGAACCGGGCCCGGGGGGCAGGGTTGCCGATGCCCGCCGCTCCCCCTTTATGGCCTCCCGCCGCCCCCGGGTCGCCTCCCCATCCACCGCCGGGATTCTGGGGTCGATAACCACCCCGTATATCCGCTCCGCCCACTCCGGAGACACCAGGCCGTTGACCACATCGGTCAGCACCTGGTCCGGCTCGCGCTCGATGGGGTCCCCATATCCGCCGCCACCGCTGCCCAGCTCCCAGTAAACATCCGCCCGGTTGAGATAGGAGAAGCTTATACCGGGGGGGATCTCCGTTACCCCCGATACGCCTTCGATGTCCGCCGGCATGATGCCCGCCCCGAACAGCTCCCAGATATTGGATTCCCGCTTGGCCAGAAACTGGTTCGTGTTGCCGGGGTACCCCCCGTTGAGGCCCAGCGCGGTGGGGACCTGGTAGCCCAGGCCATGCACCGTATGGTTGGGGATGCGGTCCACGTCGTGGGGGGTAAAGGCATAGCCGGTGCTGGCCCCTCCCCGGAACCGGCCGGGGCCGGCCGTATCCATTCCGTGCTTTCGAAACAGGTACAGGATAGGGTAGCGGAACTCGTTGCGCTCCACATTGGGGATACTGATCCGGGCGCCGGCCAGGGGGCCCCCGGAGTCCACCCCATCCTTGAAGCTTCGAGCCCCGAAACCCCCGGTCAGGCAGGCGTCCATAAAGACCCCCCCGAAGGGTTCACCCCGCTGGTCCGTGCCCACCAGCTCGGAGAGGGACATCTGCCCCTGGGCGATGGTCAACAGCTGCCGCCGGTGCGCCGGGCTGGCGGCGAACATCTTGCTCACGCAGGTGGCGACGGCGTGCCTCACCGTGTAGCTGGCCGCCGTGGTACCCTTGGACGCCCCGGCGGGCCATGTGCTGTTCACAAAGGTCCCGGGCTCGGCCACCAGCTTGACCACCCGCGTGACCGCGCCGGGACACAGCGGTATGACATAGCCGAAATAGTTGAGCATCTGGATCATCATGGATGACATCAGGGTCACCGGGGTGCAGTTGATCACCGCCGGAGCCTGCTCCGACGAGCCGGAAAAATCGAAGGTCAGGCTGTCATCCTCCTTGGTCATGGCCAGTTTGCAGGTATAAAAGGTGGTCTGGCCGCGGTCATTGTAATCGAGGTAGCCCGTATACCTCCAGGTCCCGTCCGGCAGCTCCTTCAGCACCGACCGGAGCCTGGCCTCGGCGACCTCGATAATCCTCTCCATGACCGACGCCATCACCTCCGGCCCGTAGCGGCCGACTATCTCCAGGACCCGCCGTTTTATGGTGTTATTGGCGGCGATCTTGGCCCTCATGTCCAGGGCATTTTGGGCCCTGGTACGGGAACGGACCAGCCAGTCCTCCTCGATATCCTTCCGGATGACCCCCGCCTCAACCAGCTTCACCGGTGGCATCGGAGTGGGCTCCTCGAAGATGGACTGGGCACCCACGGCGACCTGTCCGGGAACGGGGCCCCCCACGTCGGGCAGGTGGATACCGGCCCCGGACCAGCCGATAAGCTTTGACTCCCAATGGATGGGGGCCACGATCACGGCGCAGGTCTGGTGGGGCGTGCTTATATAGGGATGGTTGGACAGGAACATGTCGTCCACACCTATCCCCGGGTTTTCCTGGAACTCCCGGTAAACATATTTGGCGGTATGGATACACGAGGCGGCGTGGGTGGCCAGGGTGGCCCCGATCATCACCCCCTCGCCCTCGACGTTGAGCAGGGCCACATTGCAGTCATTGGACTGGGCGACGCTGGGGGAGCCCGAAATGCTGTGTA
>JAZFUS010000233.1:0-2377 GCA_036447315.1 Dehalococcoidia bacterium | reverse complement strand
CAGGGCCTCTATTTCCGCTACCTGGATTTCCAGGGAGAGGCCTATGACCTGCTCACGGAGGGGCAGCAGGTCGAGTATGATGTTGTTTCCTCCCCCAAAGGGCCGAGTGCGGTCAATGTCAGGCTCGCCGATTGCCTGCCGGCCTCGATGATCGCAGCCCAGGTATAAATAAGAGCCGCAGGCACTTGACGGGCTCCATGCTCGACAGACCGATGGGGCCCCACAAGACCCGCTTGATCACGCCTGATCGGGGTAAGGATTCCCTTTCCCCAATCAGCGCCCCGTCTTTATTTCCCTCCACCTTCTCTCTCTTTTTCCGAGCTTTCACATAGTCTCACACCCTGGGTATTGCTGAAGCCGGCTCCGGCTCGTTCTTGAGCTCTCTCCTGGCCCGGCATTCCCCCGGCATCACATGACATAAGCTTCCGGACTTTCCCCTCCTGCCGTGGGATATAAAGCGGGACCGGCCAGGGGGATGCATCGATGCCGGATGATATTGTTCATGTTCGGCTCCCCCGGTACGGTGAGAGCGACTGTTGACAGCGGCCCCGAAACGGAGCACAATCGAGCTAATTTCCACCCAGAGGTGGGGTATGGGAACGTCCCGGGGCAACAGCAGAAACGCGGATGACCTGAGGCGCCAGGCCTATGAGAGCTTCAAGGAATATAGGCGGTGGATAGATACCTATGAGAGGCTGCTCAAGATGGACCGGGGACTTCCGGAATTTCCCTCCCCGGCGACGGTGGAGTCCCAGGAGGCAGAGAACGCCCTGAAAAACGCCGATGTTGTGCTGGAGAGGTACCTGGATAAAGTAGATGAATATATGAAAGAAATTTTATGATGTACCCCGGCATCAACTGTACACGCCGTATTCCCCGGTGAAGTCGAACATTGCTTTGAGGTTTTCCAGCTTTGCTTCATCTATGGAGCTCCTGGGGGACAGTATAAAACCTCCCCCCCGGCCCACCACGTCGATCAGCTCCCTGCAGTAGTCCTTCACGTCCTGGGGGGAACCCGTCTGCAACAGCGAGGATGGGACGTTTCCCCGGATACACATGTGGCCGTGCAGGACCTCCTTGGCCCTGAAAATATCCGTGGTGTCGAAATGACCGAGGACCTTCCCTTTGGGTAGCTCGAGGAGGTACTCCAGGCGCGAAGTGTAGTCCCCCTCGAAGAAAACGAAGGGGGTCAGTCCCTGGTCCACCAGGGCCAGGATAAGCCGCTTCAGGGTGGGCCAATAGAAGGTCTCAAACTGCTTCGAGGACATGAAGCCATCGGCCCCCCTGTGGAGGGCCATGAACACCCTGGGATTGCCGCTTTTGCGGGCGCCGGAAACCCCACCCTCGATGGCCCACGGCAATATTTTCTCACAGGCCTCAAGCAGCTTATCGGGTTGCCGGTACATGTCCAGCATGGAGCCCCGCATTCCCCTCAAATAGTCTGAAACTGTATCGAAAGGCGAGGCCGCGCGGGCCTGGCCAAAGGAGGGGAAACCCAGGTCCGCGATGTCTCCGTAGAGGGAGCTCATCACGGGGCGCCACTTCAGCATTTCGTGCCCCGCCCTGGACAGGGCATCAAAGGCCTCGACGACCTCAGGCTGGGTCAGGGCCACGGTCAGGGCCGCCCGGCTGTATCCGAAGAGCATCGACCTCAGGGCGGGAAGCTTGTTAAGGGGCTCCAGAGCTCCAAACACCCGGGGCAAATAGGTCCGGATAGCATAGTCGGATGGGTCATCGAGGAATGCGTCGTATTCGTCCGCCTCCATGTACTCCCCTTCGACGAACTGGTGTGTGTGGTTGGGAGGGACCCCATGGCCGGGCCACCTTAATTGCAGGCAGTCCAGGGCCTCCAGCACCTTCCCGGGCAGCATATCGCTCAGATAATACATGTCCGGCCCCAGGTCCGACAGCGTTTTCCTGATGGCCGCGCCCCATTTTCCCAGGTCATAGAACGCATCTTCACCGGTGATTCCGGCATGCTTGGTGGCAAAAAAGCCCGGATTTATGATAACCGGAACCCTATCGGGCACCTTCAGCTCGATGGCATCTTCAACACGTTTGAGCCTTTCCCCGTAAAGTTGCTGGGGCGATTTTCCCATTCGCCTACACCCTGGTCCGTTTTTTGGCCAGTTTCTCGCCGGTTCGATAATGCTCGCCCTTCAGCGCCAGCGCGGCAGCCTCTTCATCCTCCTTTGTCCAGTAGCCCAGGGAGTAGCCATGCCACGGGACCTTGGGGGTCAGCGGGGGCAGTCCCTCCTCCTCCCAGATCTCTTTAGCTCTCTCCATGAACTCCACCCTGGGTAGAGACACCGGAGGGTAGTCCCACTTCCGGGTGGCATTTATCAACAGGGCCGAGGTCTCTGTGCGCTCCTTTTTC
>JAZFUS010000232.1:0-4784 GCA_036447315.1 Dehalococcoidia bacterium | reverse complement strand
CGATCACCTTACCCCCGGATGCCTTGATGAGGGACGTTCCCCTGGTGCCATCCGAGCCCATGCCGGTCAGCACTACGCCCAGGGAGGCAGCTCCGAAGACCCCGGCCGCTGAGAGCATGGTGACATCCACGGAGGGCCGGACACCGCACACCGGCGGGTCCTGGTTCAGGCCCACTGTCCTGTCCCCGGTTACCGTCATGTGGTAGCCTCCGGGGGCCACCAGGGCCTCTCCCCGCCTGAGCACATCCCCCGCCTCGGCCTCCTTGACGGACACTTCCGAGATGTCGTCCAGCCGCTTGGCCATGGTTTTGGTAAACCCCGGCGGCATGTGTTGCACCACCAGGATGGCGGCGTCGATGCCGGCGGGCAGGGCGGACATGAGTTGGAACAGGGCCCGGGGACCACCCGTGGAGCTCCCGATTATCACCACCCGGTCCGCCGGGGGCGGGGTGGCGACGGGGGCCTTGGGGCGGGGTGGTCTGGGGGCCGCCCTGGTGAACAGTCTCGACACCTTGGCTCGGGCCGCCACCTTTGTCTTGGCCCGGAGCTCGTTGGCGGCATCCTTGGCCCCCGCGGGTGAAGCCAGCGAGGGTTTCAGGAAGAAATCGACGGCACCGAACTCCAGGGCCTTGATGGTGGCCTCCGCCCCCTCGCCCGTCAGGCTGCTGAGCATGATCACCGGCGTGGGGTTTACCGACATGATCTGCTCCAGGGCGGAGAGGCCGTCCATAAGGGGCATCTCCACATCCAGGGTGACCACGTTGGGCTTCAATGCCTCGATCTTCTCCAGGGCCTCGACGCCATTGCGGGCAACATCGATCACCTCGATCTCGGGATCGACCTCGAGCTGCCGCGTGATGGTCAGCCGGGCGAAGGCTGAGTCATCCACTATCAGGACCCTAATTTTAGGGCTCATTCCAACCTCTCAATTTCGGTTTCGTGAACGCGCCGGCCTACGCCAGCAGCTTGGTCACCGCGGCCAGCACCCGCTCACCGTCGAAGGGCTTTATGACGAAGTCCTTGGCCCCCGACTTGAGAGCCTCGATGATCATGGACTTCTGGCCCATGGCGGTGACCATGGCCACCTTGGCATTGGGGTCCATCTGAAGCAGGTTCTTCAGGGTCGATATTCCATCCATGTCGGGCATGGTAATATCCAACAGGACCCCGTCCGGGCCCAGCTCCTTGTATTTTTCCAGCGCCTCCAGGCCATTGGCAGCCTCGCATACCTCATATCCCTGCTCGCCCAATAGCTTGGCGCATCGCATGCGCATGAAGGCGGCGTCATCTACCACAAGTATTCTGGCCATGTTTGCTAGACCTCCTTTTAGGTTTTGGGGACCTACAGCTCACAAGTTTCTTTCCCCGTGGCTCTTACCGTAACCCTGCCCGTGTCCAGGAATAGCTGCACCGTGCGTCCGGAGTTGCCACCCACTTCAGTGCCGGTGGCGGAGACGCCGGCCTGGGCCAGGGCCGTCTTGGTGGCGGCGATGTTTCTGTCGGCCACGTTGAGTCGCCCATTGAGCCCGGGGACCGAGAGCATCTGGGCGCCGCCGGCGATCTTAACCACCGTACGGGATATCAAGGCGCCCTTCTTTTTCATCTCCTCAAGCAGCATGGGAATCCCGGTGTCCACATATTTGGCGGACGCTATTTTGGTCCCGCTTTCATTGCTGGGCAGTACCATGTGCGCCATTCCCCCTACCTTGGATACCGGGTCATAGGCGCACAGGGCGATGCAGGAGCCCAGCCCGACACAGGTCAGGGCGGCGGAATCGTTCTTTCTTACCGCCCACTCACCCAGCCCGATCACAATAGTTTCTACGGTTGTGCTCATATTCACCATACCTCGCTATCCCTCTTGCTTACTGGCGATGGACCCGGACATCGGCAGAACAAGGAAGCGGCCCTCTATCTGCCGGGTTGGAGTGGCAAAGACCAACTTGATGGCAAAGGCGGATTCCCTCTCTTCGAAGACCTCGGCCAAAATCGATCCCATGATGGCACCCGCCATGTCCACCACCACCACCGGGGGTGAGGGCGACAGCCGGGACCCGGCGATATCCGCTATGGCGTTCAGGAAGAACGACCCCGCTATGTTGCCTATCTCACCCAGGACGGATTTTTCCATTTCCCCCAGGGTGTCGGTGGACCCGGGAGGCAGGCCCATGGCCATGTCCACCAGCTCATAGGCGGTGGGTGGCGGGAAAGCCAGCATTATGTGCCCGTCGGCATTTCCGGTGAACATGAGGTAGATCCCCACTATCTGGTCGTCGGGCTTGCCTATCAGGCTGGAGGCGTTTTTCATTGAGACCTCTTCCAGGTTGAAGGTGGTGACCTTGAGGTCCTGGTTTACCATCTGGGCAATGCCCGAGATGGCGCTGTTGCTCCCGATGTTGGCCAGGTTGGACCAGGTTGCCAGATCGAATTTGGTTTTTTGCGCGTTCTGTTCCAAGATGTTCCTCCTCTCAAAACTCCTGATTCGCCGCCGGGGAAGGTCCCGAAATGGCGTTGTCGGCCGTCATGGCGACCGGCTGGGACCTCCCGGCTGGATCGAGCCTTCGGGGCGCTCAGTTCATTTCAAAGGGCTTCCTCCTTTCATCTTTTTAAAGAAACGGGGTCGGCCATCAGGTGTTTACACTCCCGCCGTCTGCCTCACCAGGGAAGCCGTGTCCAGGATCAGGGCCAACCGTCCGTCACCCAGAATTGTGGAGCCGACAACCCCCTTGATACCGCCCATGTAATCGCCCAGAGATTTTATGACGATCTCCTGGGGCTCCATGACGGAGTCCACGGTGAGGCCCACGGATTTATCCCCGGCCTTGACCACCACGACCACACCCTCTCTGGTTTGGCTGGGCCCTTCCGTCCGGCGGCCAAAAGCCCTGTTCAAGTCCAGCAGGGGGAGGATATCCTCCCTGATCCTGATTACCTCCGTTCCCATCACGTTGGTGACCTCCAAATCGTTCAGTCTCAGCACTTCCACCATCGAGGCCATGGGGATAACATAGGTGGCCTGGCCCGATATGACCAGCAGCCCGTTGATGGTGGCCAGCGTGAGGGGCAGCCTCAAGGTGAACTTTGTGCCCTCTCCCAGCTTGGTTTCCAGGTTGACGGTCCCGCCCAGGGATTGAATATTTGTTTTCACCACGTCCATCCCCACACCGCGCCCCGATACCTCCGTGACTTTTTTAGCGGTGGATACCCCCGAGCCAAAGATGAGGTTTACGGCATCGGCGTCGGACAGCTTGGCCACCTCGTCCTGAGACTTGAACCCCTTTTTCACCGTGGAGTCCCGCACCGCCTGGACATCGATACCTCCGCCATCATCCGCCACCTCGATGATGATATGGTTCTGCTCCTGATAGGCCTTGAGAAGGACCATACCCTCTTCCGGTTTGCCGGAAGCCCGCCGCTTGTCCGCGAGCTCAAGCCCGTGGTCCACGGAATTCCGGAGGAGGTGAAGCAGGGGGTCTCGAATCTGTTCGATTATGGTGCGATCGAGCTCCGTCTCCCGGCCCTCGATAATCAGGTTCACCTTCTTACCGGCCTTTTGGGCCAGGTCCCTCACCAGGCGGGGAAACCCATTGAATACCGTTCCAATGGGAAGCATCCGGGCCTTCAAAATGGTCTCCTGAAGCTCGTTCACCACCTTGGTGATGTGCCCTGAGGTCTCCCCCAGCGCCTCAACCGTCTCATCCCCTCCGTGCTTGGACACCAATTCCTTGCCGATCTGCCCAATCCTGTTGCGGTCGATAACCATCTCCCCCACCAGGTTCATCAACCTGTCCAGGAGCTTTACATCCACCCGCACCGTTTGGGATACCTGGGCAACCTTGTTCTGGGACCCCTGGGCCGGCTCCGCGGAGCCCGCACCCGCCTTCTCCCCCCCCCCGGCACCCTGCCCGGCCGCCGACGCGGGAAAGCCATCCTCCGGGTTATAGGTGCTGATTTTCACATCGGACAATTCAGATATGGAGCCCAGGGACTCTTCGATGGGTTTGGGTTCCTGGTCGGAGACCAGGATAAGTTCCAGGGTAAAATGGTCCTCTCCCCTTTCGATGGCCTCCGGGGAGGGGATGGAGTATACGACCTCTCCCACCTGGGATAGCTCAGTGATGATCTGAAACGCCCGGATGGAGGCCCAGGAGCTTTCGGGGTCGATCTCTATGACTATGTGGTAGGCGTTATTCCCATTCGCCCGGGCCGCCTCGAGCTTTTCCAGGCCCTCCGCACCGATGGCTTCGGGTGCGCCCTCGTCCACGGCCGCCGCGGGACCCTCACCGGACCCCACCCTTTCCAGCTCTTCCACCACCGGTACCAGGTCCACGGTGGTGTCCCTCGGGGAGGTAACCTCCGCTCTCAGCTCCCTGAGGACATCCAGGCCCGACAGAAGGGCGTTGATCACCGGGGTGCTCACCGCCAGGGTACCGTTGCGCAGTTTGTCCAGGAGGGTCTCCATGGCATGGGCGACCTGGGACATGTTTTCAAACCCCACCATGGCGGACGAGCCTTTGATGGTGTGGGCCGCCCGGAATATCTCCTGGAGGAGCTCGGAATCGGCCCCCTCCTTCTCCAGGATGATGAAGTCCTCGTCCAGCAGCTGCAACTGCTCATCGGCCTCCTGCAGGAAAACCTCCATCTCCTCCGGGGTGATATCGGACGCTGGGTTCATGGCTTTCCCCTCGCTCTCATCTTGGTCCGGAAGGTCTCCGCCCCTCGGCGGGGCCCCCGGCCTGTTTCCTGAAGAACCTGCCATTGAGTGTTCAAGACTTGCTCCGTTG
>JAZFUS010000231.1:0-5101 GCA_036447315.1 Dehalococcoidia bacterium | reverse complement strand
GAGCTTACATGGTAGGCCCAGACGCCATTGTTCCTCTCATCGCGGACCGGGTGGCAGGATATCGCTATCTCAAACCGGTCATCGGCCTGATTGTAATTGACACCTCCCACCTGCCAGACGAGAGGCAGTTTGAAGAAAAACCACCTCCGCCCGAATTTCTTCTGGGCATGGGCCAGTGCCCGAGCCCATGCCACCTCCTGTGCCTGGGCCAGGTCCTGGTCGTGGCCACCACCAATCTCTTCGATGCTGGAGCCGAGGTCGGGTTCAAGCTGCTGGTTTGACATTGCCTCCGGCCCTAACTGTCCTGTCCCATTTCATCTCGCCATGGGGTAAAACTTATCCCGTATCATTCCTATCGCTGATGATAGGCCCATCTCATTTGGCAGTCAAGGCTTCCCCTTTTTCCCATAATCCGGGCAACTTTGGGTTGGGGGAGACACCCTCCCCCGGATAGATATCCTGGGCGGGCGGGACAGACCCGGTTTTTCCTTGGATTGTAATGGATCTGTAACTTGTTCTTTGTCTTTAGCGGCGGGTTTTAACCGAGTTGTAGCCTCGTAGATATAGACTGTGATTGGACCTGAAGATGAGAGTCGGGTTTTAAGGGGGTAGACGGAAATGAAAATGGTGATAGGATTCATAATAGGGGCGCTCTTCGGGGCCTTGATCCTGGGCGGGTTACTTTCCCCGATGACGGCATCGGCCGACTCCGCGGCTGAGGGTATGTTGCCCGATGTTGAGAAAATCTACCGTGAGGCCCTCCTTTCCCCTCTCTATCAGGCGGGCCAGGAGATAGAGGACGAGCAGATAGCCAAGTTTTACCAGGGGCTGCTGGAGAGAAGCGGACTGGACGGGTCCTGAGCGGGACACACGGGACTAAAGAAGATACAGGGGGATCGGGGGAAACACCATCTATGAAGCCCTGGCGTTACTGCGCCAGGGCTTTTGGTTTAGGAGTGGTGTTCTCCGCTCCCATTGGGGTATCGGTCGCCTGGGCTGTCCTAAAAAGGGGGTTTGGGGGGCTCTATTTCGCTTTCTTGGCGGCGTCGGCCCATCCTTCGACTATGAAATAGATGGCGAAGAGGAGTGCCACGGTGGCGATGGTCATGTATGAGGGCCTGTAGAGAAAGATGGTCTGGTCTATGAGCTTCGATAGCACAGCGAGAAGCACGCTGACCACCGCTACCGCCGCCGCCGCGCGGGCCAGAATATGATGCGTGTTGGCTATCTTATGCATTGCCGACGCCTCCTAATTCCTTTGGGCTAAGATATACCACGGCGAGAGCAAGGTGTCAACCAAGCCCCGCATGGCCGCCGGAGAAAGACGGGGTTTTGACCTGGAGGTGTGGGGAGAGTACAAAAAAGTGTCGGCGGGAGAGGGCCATGATATAATGCCCCCATAGGGACGGGTAGGGGTGTATATGGCTACGAAACGCCAAAGTCCATACATCTGGGTAACCTGGCTTACCAAGCTGCTGGTGGGCGAGAATTCCTGCGAGTGGGGGGCATGGTTCCGGGCACAGCATGAAAGGTCGAGCTGGGACAGGGTGCCCGGCACCTTTGATGAGACGGGATGGCAGCTGGAACACACCACGCTGGCCACACAGGTACGCACCCGGTTCGAGGAAACTGGGAAGGCTATATTCACCGAGGGCCAGAACCACTTTACCCTGAGGGGTACTACCGCTACCCTGGGGGGGAAGCCCGATCTCATCGCGACCGGCGAGGGGAGCGGCACCATCATCGACGTGAAGACCGGAAAACCAAGCCCATCGCATCACGTGCAGGTCATGGTGTATATGTATGCCGTACCCCGTGCCCTGCGCCAGTATCGGGGGATAGATTTTCAGGGGAAGGTGATATATCGGGACCATGAAGTGGATATCCCCGGTTCCGCCCTGGACGCCCCGTTCATCGATAACCTCGCTCAGCTCATCCGGCGCCTGGGTTCATCGCAGCCGGCCCGGAAGGTCCCCAGCTCTCCGGAATGTGGATTTTGCGACATCACCGAGGTTGATTGCCCGGAGCGAGCCGTCCAGGGCCGGGCCGAGGAGGGGGAAACCTCCGATTTTTAGGCCGGACTCGGGCGGTTTTCCGTGAGCCGGGTCTGGGCGATCAGACGGGGCGCGGCGGACACATCCACCAGGCCCTTATCGGTGAGGCGGAGCTCGGGGATAACGGGTAGGGCCAGGAAGGAAAGCACCGCGAAGGGGGCGGGGAGGGTACAGCCCAGACGCGCGGCCGCTGTCTCCAGTGACTCCAGCCGGTTATTCACCTCCTCCAGGGGGGCGTCCGAGAGGAGGCCGGCGATGGGCAGGGGGAGGGCGGCCAGGACCTTTCCCGCCCTGATGGCCACCAGACCGCCCTGCATCTTTTCCACCCCGTTGACGGCCGCGTAGAGGTCGCGGTCGTTGGCGCCCACCGCCACGATGTTGTGGGAATCGTGGGCGACGGACGAGGCCAGGGCCCCGTCCTTCAGCCCGAAGCCCGCCACCAGACCGAGGCCTATGTTCCCCGTGGCCCGGTGCCTTTCGACCACCACCAGTTTCAGGATATCAGTCCCGGTATCGGCCACCACCTCGCCCCCGGACACCCGGGCCGCGGGCTCCCTCTTCCGGGTGACGATCTGGCCGGGTACCACCTCGATAACCGGGTCGTCTTTTCTCTCCGCCGGTATCCTCAGGGCCTCGATGGGGAAGGGCGAAACATGCACCGTCCGGGTGAGCCCGCCGCCCTTTATGGGGGGCACCTTGAAGAGGGCCCGGCCCCCCTGGGCCACCAGCCGTCCCCGGTAATAGACCAGGTCCGGCCTGAAGTCGTGGAGGTCATCGAGGACTATCAGGTTGGCCGCGTATCCGGGGGCCACCGCCCCCAGCCCGTCCAGGCGGAAGTACTCCGCCGGGTTAATGGTGGCCAGCTGGATAGCGCGTATCGGGTCCAGGCCCAGGCGAATGGCCCTTCTGACTATGGCATCCATATCGCCCTGGTTCACCAGGTCGGCGCTGGTGCGGTCGTCGACCACAAAGAGGCATCTTTTGTAGGTCTTATCGGTTACCAGGGGTAACAGAGTTTCGAGGTTCTTCTCCGAGGAGCCCTCCCGGATCATCAAGCGGAGGCCCCGCCTCAGCTTCTCCTCCCCCTCTCTCCAGGCGATGGACTCGTGGTCGGAGCCGATGCCCGCCGCTACGTAGGCGTTGAGCTCCTTCCCCGTGAGCCCCGGGGCGTGGCCGTCCACCACCCGGCCCCGGGCCAGGGACACCTTCTCCAGCACCCCTTCGTCGCCGTTGATGATCCCGGGGAAGTCCATCATCTCCCCCAGGCCGGGGACATTTTTCCACCGCAGCACCGTCCGGATGTCCCGGGCCGTTACCTCCGCCCCCGAGGTCTCCAGTCCGGTGGCGGGGACGCAGGAGGGGGCCATGAAGAAGAGGTCCAGGGGCAGGCGGCGGGCCCAGTCCCTGATATATCTCATGCCGGACAGCCCCGAGACATTGGCTATCTCGTGGAGGTCGGTGACCACGGAGGTGGTCCCCCGGGGCAGTACCGCCCTGGCATACTGGGTGGGGTGGAGCAGGGAGCTTTCCAGGTGGGTATGGCCGTCGATGAGGCCCGGGGCCAGGAACCTGCCCCCCAGGTCGATGGTCTCCCGGGCCTCCTTATAGTCCCCGATGCCGGCGATCCTCCCGCCGTAGATGGCCACGTTTCCCCGCTCGGTGGCGCCGGTAAAGGTATTGACGATCCGGGCGCGGGCCAGGATGAGGTCGGCGGGGGCCTCTCCCCTGGCCACCTTTATCAGCGGGCCGAGGCTCATGGGGCCCCCTCCACGGCGCATATGTCGGGAAGGTTCCGGAAGTTCTCGTCCCAGTCGATGCCATAGCCCGCCAGGAACCGGTTGGGGGCGGTGAGCCCCAGGTAATCGATGGTCACCTCCGTCTCTCGCCGTGAGGGCTTGTCCACCAGGGCACAGAGCCGGAGGGAGGCGGGCTTTTCCCGGCGCAGGCGGTCCATGAGATAGGCCACGGTGAGGCCGGTATCTATGATGTCCTCGACCACCAGGACATCCCGTCCCCTCACCGGGGCCCGGGTCCCGGAGACCAGCCTTACCCGGCCGCTGCTCTTGGTCCCCGAGCCGTAGCTGGAGAGGCGGACGAACTCTATCTGGAGGGGTACGTCCAGGAGGCGCACCAGGTCGGCCATGAACATGAAAGAGCCCTTGAGGATACCCACCAGGAGGGGGGTTTTGCCCCCATAGTCCCTCTGGATAAGGGCGGCCAGCCGCTCGACGGCGCCCCTTATCTCCTCCCGGGGGAAGAGGACCTCAAGCCTGGGCGAGGGCTTCACGGGGGGCTTCCTCGGCCAATACTTTGGACACCCCTTCCCAGATAGCTTCGGTCACCTTCCTTTTGGGCAGTGTGGCGTCCAGGACCAGCCAGCGCCCGGGATCGGCCCGGGCCAGCTTGAGATAGCCCTCCCGGACCCGGCGGTGAAATCCGGCCTCTTCCCGTTCGAAGCGGTCGCTGGGTGCCGGCCCCTTTCGGGCCAGGCCGCCCTCTGCCCCCATATCCAGCAGGATGGTTAGGTCGGGGTTGAGGCCTCCGGTAGCCATATCGTTGATGGCCTCGATGGTGGCCATGTCCAGTCCCCGCCCATATCCCTGATAGGCCCGGGTGGAATCGGCATATCGGTCCGAGATGACCACCACCCCCCTGCTCAGGGCGGGCCGGATGACCTCCCCCACCAGTTGTCCCCGGGAGGCGGCAAAGAGGAGAAGCTCGGACACGGGGTTTATCTCCCTCCCCCCCTTGACCAGGCGGCGTATCCTCTGGCCGGTATCCGTGCCTCCCGGCTCGTGGGTGAGTAGGGCCGGGACGCCCCGCCTGACCAGCATTCTATACAGAGAGCGGGCCTGGGTGCTCTTGCCCGAGCCATCTCCGCCCTCAAAGACGATGAATTTACCCAATGGTCACCTCGACTGCCCCTTGAAGATATGCACCCTCCTCACCGGCTCCCGCCCCTGGCTGCGGGTGGAGAGGCTGTATTTCTCGGCCATCTGGTGCTGGAGCCGGCGCACGTAGGAGCTCTGAGGGCTGAGCTCCACCAC